>NZ_JBMERP010000008.1:0-83960 GCF_049310925.1 Virgibacillus sp. DJP39
ACTATTTCGAAGTTGATTTCTTTTTCAATATATTTTTCACCTTCTTGCACCTGCGAATAATCACACACCACTATATCAGATAAATACTTAAATGCATTTTTATACAAAACTTCGTACATTCTACGGTGTATAAAATCATCGCTATCAACAAACCCAATGTATTCACCTCTTGCTATTTGAATACCAGCGTTTCTAGCAGAGGATAGTCCTCCATTTGCTTTATGAATTACTTTTATTCTGTTGTCTTTTTTCATATAACTATCACATATGTCTGAACAATTATCTGGAGAACCGTCGTTGACAAGAATCAATTCAAAATCTTTATATGTTTGATTTAATATTGAGTCTATGCATTTAGCCAAGTATTGTTCCACTTTATAAACAGGCACAATAATACTTAATTTATAATCCATGACCATACTCTACACCCCAAAAATTATATTTATCTGTTGCTGTTTTTTATACTTATGAGCACAAGAGAATGACTATTTACTGAATTTATATAATAATAAAAAATAAGCTAACAAATATTGTTGCTTATTTATTAGCAAAGAAAATACCCTATAAAACTTTAATGAGATTCCATATTCAGCTATAGTTTGTTTATATATTAAGTCACTTCGTAATTGTTTTAGTACTTCAAATTTACCTCTTAGCTTAGTATCTTTCCTATGAATTATGATATTGCGCAAACATAAAATATACATTGGAAAGATATATGAATAAGTATGTTTTATAACACCTTCTTTTGCTCCCGTATAATTTAAAAAGTCAAACAATGATTTGCAAACAGTATTGATATCAGGAACTATGTTCACTTTATTACGTTTAGCAAGTTGATTTGTTGATATACTTATATTATAGTGGTATAACGCATTTGGTAATAAAGTTATTTTGTTAGAGTATCGTAAATATCGTAAATTAAAGTCGAAATCTTCATATAAAACTAAGTTTTCATTGAAGTACAGTTTTTGGTTGACTATTATGCTTCTTTTAAATAAATACATCCAAGAAGGTTGCATTCCAACTGAGTTTAAATAATAAATAAAGTTTTTGCTTAGGTCTGCAACGTTTATTTCATGCTTTTTATAAAACCCGTTGAATTCACTTTTTATTAATTCATTGCCACTAAATAAGTCCTTAATTAGACTAAAAACATATGTTTCACTATTATCTTCTATAATATTATAATTTAACGTATTCAGAGCATTATATTCAAGCCAGTCATCACTGTCCACAAACATTATAAATTCACCGTTTGCTAAATCTATTCCTGCATTACGAGCAGATGATACACCCCCATTTAGTTTATGTTTTACTATTACTCTATCATCTTTTAAGAAATATTCGTCACATATTTCCCCAGATTTATCTGGGGAGCCATCATCTATCAGTATGAGTTCGAAGTCTCTGTATGTTTGATTCAGTATTGAATCAATACATTTCTGAATATACGACTCTGCTTTATAAACAGGAACAATTACACTTATTTTTGGGATCATAATTTTTACTCCTTTCTAAGAAATGTAGTTAAGAAATTTGGCTATTTCTTTAGTTGTATTACCATTATAAACTTTTAAGTTGGTGGATAGTTTTTCTCTTATTATTGGATTGTCAATAAGCCATAATATCTTTTGAGTAAGTTCTTCTTCACTTGTCTTTATAATTATTCCATTAAATGAATTTGTAAGTTGCTCATTTGCCCCTGTGAAATTGGTTGACACAATAGGCTTATTCAAACATTTCGCCTCGGCTAATGTAAGACAATATCCTTCGTGTCTAGATGGTTGAACATAAATATCCGCATTTTGTATATAGGGATAGGGATTTTTCTTTGATCCTAGTAATATAAAATCGTTATGTAATCCAAGGTTTTCTATTAACTGTTCATATTCTTTTCTAGCATTTCCATCTCCTACACAATACCACTTTACGTCATAGCCTTTTTTCTTAAGTTTTGATAAAGATTTAATTGCAATATCCTGACCCTTTTCTCTGGAAAGTCTCCCTACTGTGACAATATTTATCCCATTAAAGCCATCATCAAATGGACATGACTCTTTTGCTAACTCCTTTATCAGTTCAGGGGTTATTATGTTTAAAAATACATCTGCCTTGTTTTCATCATTCGGAAATTTTTCAATGAGTCTTTTTCTTGCTTCTTTTGAAACAACAAAAATTTTGTTAAATTTGTTATGTAACTTGTTATATAACTTTACATTTATAGGATGTTTAGAGACATCAAAATGGATCCATGATATTTTTTTGTTGGCAGTTACTTTATTGACTAGGTAATAATCAATAATGTCTGTCGGCCCTTGATATGCAATAGCAACATCATATTTGTCTTTATGATTGGGAATCCGCTTAAAAACATGCTTATAATAAATGTACCGATCATTCATGTGCTTTGATATCAAATATGAACTAACAAATGGAAAGACTTTAAAAAATTGCTTATTGTTCATATAATTATCTATTGTTTGTTGTGGGGGTTGCATAATGATCGGTTTTACCTTATTAAACCATTTGACTTCCTCCACCTTCACCCAATCTGGTACTAAATTTAGAAAACCGCCTTTCTTCTCTAGTAATAGAACCGTAATATCATATTTTTCCTTTGGTATAACGGATAGTAGGGATAATAAAGATTTTTCTACTCCACCAATATTCATGCTGCTTAACATAAATAATATTTTTTTCATTGTATACACCCCTTCTATTTCTTTGTAATATCAAAGTGTTTAGGTAACATTAGCTATTCCAATTAACTTGTTTATTTCTTTAGTATTATTAATATTTTCTTTATGGAGACCTTCTCTACATAAACTTCTGTGATTGTCATCATTTAGTAATTTCATTAGGGCATCAACCATTTCCCGTTCGTCAAATTTTACAATTAACCCTAACTTATTATTTGATAACTGTTCTTTTGCACCAGTGAAATTGGTACTAACAATAGGATTATCAAAACACTTTGCCTCTGCGAGTGTGATACAATATCCTTCATGGCGTGAGGGCTGAACATAAATATCACATTCTTTCATAAAAGGATACGGATTTGGGCTTGCACCTAATAAAATAAAATCTTCCTTGACTTTATATTTTGTTATAAGCTCTTCATATTTATCCCTTTCATTTCCTTCACCGATACAATACCATCTTACATTAAAGCCATTTTCTTTCAAATTTGCCAACACTGTGATAATTAAATCTTGGCCTTTTTCTTTGCTAAGTCGACCCACTGTCAATATTCTAATCCCCTTAAATTGATCGTTAAATCCAATTCCTTCATCGGCCTTTTTTAATAGCGACTGAGGAGATATGATATTATGGAATGTATCTACTTTATTTAGTAATTCCGGTAACCGTTTCACCAACCGGCTTCTTCCTTCATCTGATACAACAAATAGCTTATCAAATTCCCTATACAATTTAGTTGCAAAATTTGTGTCAAAGTCTATCTTCCCAATATCAAAGTGAATCCATTGGATCTTCCTTTTTGCTTTAATTTTGTGGATTACAAAATAACTTATGAAATCCATTGGACCAGCATAAGCCACAGCGACATCGTATTCACTTATGAAGTTGGGAACGTCTTTTAAGATGTACTTAAAGAAAATACTTTTACTTTTGACTAATTTAGATAGTACGTAAGTGAAAAGTAGACCAACCCCGCTACGTATTTTGCCTTTTTTCAGAAGATTTATAGCGACTTCTTTTGGTGGCTTATTCAATACATCCATTAAATCATTATATTCCTTCACATACTCTACATGTACATCATTAGGTATTGAGTCAAGAAATCCACCATATTCCTCCAACATCAATATTGTGATATCATAATCACTCTTAGGCATCTCAGAAATCATATTAAGTAAGGCTTTTTCTGTCCCACCTACATTCATATTTATCAGCATGAACAATATTTTTTTCTTCATTAGTTTTACTCACTTTCATCCTATTAATTGGTAAAACTTTTCTATTTCCTCCACATTACCTTTTTTCTCATTTTTTAAATACTGAACAATACTATCTCTTAATTTCTTATCATTTATTAGTTTCATTATTCCTTCTGTTACAGCGTCTGCATTCATATCTACTACTAGACCATTCATGCCATCCACCATTTGAGAATAAACAGCGTCAAACCTTGTAGTTACAACTGGAACATTAAGCATTCTTGCTTCGGCAATGGCAAGGCCAAATCCTTCAAACTTAGATGTCTGAACGTACATATCAGCATTTTTTATAAAAGAATACGGATTTGATTTAACCCCTAACAAAACAAAATGATCCGATAAGTCATTTGCTAGTATATATTTCTCGATTTCTTTTTTTAATGGGCCTTTTCCCAGAACGTACCACTTAAAATTAACGCCTTTATCCTTTAGTTTTTTACATACTTCTAATGCAATATCATATCCCTTTTGATGGGCTAACCTCCCTATAGTCAATATTCTTAACCCAGTAAAACAATCTTCATAACTTTCGCCTATACCAGACATTCTGGAAATTAATTGAGGGTCATTAATATCATATATCACCTTGGTTCGGTCAGTGTAGTAAGGAAAAGTTTCTAACAATATTTCTTTTGTTGATTCTGACACGGCAACTATCTTATTAAATTGATCATAATAACTTCTTTGGAACTTTTTTTCATCTTCATCTAATCGGTAACTAACATTTACCCATGCAAACTTTTCTTTTGCCTTAACCTTTTCAGCCACATAAAAAGTCGGTACTCCTTGTGCATAACTAATAGCGGTATCATATATTTTAGGATTTTGTTCTATTACATCTGATATACACTCCCAATATATCCTAGCTTCCTGCTCTAAATTATTTTTTGATTTTCTTAAGTTAATTGAATAGTTGACCCTTGAATTAAACATTTGAAAGTCTAACATTCTCATCGATTGAATAAACGATCCAAATAAACTTAATTCTGCAAACTTTGAGTAAGTAAAGGGTCTTAGTATAGTTACCTCCTCAGGTATAAACCTTTCAAAGTCTCCTCCATGTGAAAATAGTATTAGATCAACAGAATATTTATTATAGTTCAATAAACTAAGCAAAGTGGTTAAACTTTTTTCAGCACCTGCACAGTATAACGAGTCAATTACAAAAAGAATGTTTTTTTTCATTGTTAGATCACCCTCACTACTTTTGTATATATCGTAAATTACAGAATTAATTTACTTGAAAAGTTAATTAAACTAATTGGTATAATTTATCCAGCTCTTCACTATTATGATAATTATTCATGGTACAGTTAGTCGCCAGTCTCTCTCTAAACTCATTATCCTGATAAAGCTTTTCAATTCCGTCTGCTATACCGTTTACGTCTGCCTTACAGATATAACCATCGATCCCATTCTGAATTTGGCTTGATGCAGTAGGATAATTTGTGATCAACACTGGTTTAGATAGTATTTGCGCTTCACCTACTGTAACTGCCTTGCCTTCATAACGTGATGGCTGTACGTAAAGATCTGCAGCTTTCATATGAGGATATGGGTTTGTCTGCTTACCCAGAAGAATAAACGAATCTTCTAGATGGTTAGCTGTAATCAATTTTTTAAGCATTTTTTCGTCCCCACCGTAACCAACAACATACCAAGCTATATCTTTGTAACCTCTATCCTTTAATAACTTTAATGCTTTTATAGCTTGATCAATCCCTTTTGCATGAGATAGTCGAGCTACTGTTATCACTTTAAATCTGAAATCACTGAGCATTGGATTTTCCACTTCTTCATTCGCTAAAGTCCTTACTACATCCGGTGAAGTGATATTCTCAATGACTATTACCTTTTCTGCTAAAGTAGGATACTTTTCTATGAAAGCATTTTTACATGCATCAGATACCGCAACAATAGAATCAAATTTATTCCACATTTTTATGTCCATTTCAATGTCAGTATCAACTGTTGAAAAATCGGTATGAATCCACGCTATTTTGGTCGCTGCCCTAACTTTCTCAGCAACGAAATAATGTGGCCATAAGTAACTTATTGCAATGTCGTACTGTTTTTCTGTTTTTGGCAGAAACGGCAGTCCATACTTCCACATATATTGCATCTGCTTATATCCTTTTTCGGTTGAATCATCTATACTGGCCCTGTATTTGGCCAGAAGTCTGGTTGAGGCAAGTGCAATATTTCCCGATTTTAAAATTTGTCCAATAGACATTCTGAAAGTTTTATAGGATTTTGACTCTCTAAGCAAATTCTGTTTTTTTGGAAGCAGATCCATCAGTTCCCCGGTATGGCTATATAACATCAAATCAACTGCATAGTTGGTGTTATCAAAATTATTCAACATACTGATTAAACTTCTTTCAACACCCCCAATTTCCATATCAAAGGAAGCGATCAACAGATTTTTCATATGATCCTCCATCTTTTAAGTTATAAAGTGCGGTTAATTTTGTTATTCCAGCTGATAAGGAATATCCCTTTGTTTTAAAGCTGTCAGCAATTAAATTTTTATTTTTTTCTTTCTTTCCTGCTTGCTCTATGATCTTATTCGCCCAAACTTCAGGTCCATCAGATAATGCCAGTTTCGATACTAAACCTAACTCCAAATCTGCTTCCGGCTGAATGGCTTCAGAAACAACACATGGTACACCACTCGCTTGCGCTTCTAATAAAACAAGGCCTAATCCTTCATATATGGAAGGGAAAACAAAAACATCCATGCAATGCAATAAGTTTGATATGTCACTCCTTACACCAACAAACCTGATGTTTTCATATAGTAATTCTGCTTTTGCCTTATCTTCTATTTGATGTCTCAGATCACCATCGCCAACCAGCAGAAGCTTAACAATGGGATCTCGCTTAACCACACTTTTCATAATTTCTATTAGAAACGCATGATTCTTTGCCTCAATAAATCTACCGATATGACCAATAACCAAACTATTTCCAAGTCCCTCTTCTAGTTTCAATTTTGCGGTTCCTATTCTTAAATTTGCCATAAATGTTAAGTAGTTGATTGCATTGGGAAAGTAGGAATAAGTTGCTTTCTTTACTCCGCTTTCTCCAAATAAATATTTTCCTGATTCGTTGCTGCACGCTAACAAGTTAGTTGAAAAGATTTGAATCATGATTCGCATTAATTTAATATATACTTTTCTGTTATGACTTATTTCATTGTCGGCAGTAGTATGGGCATGAGCGATTCTTACTGGAACACCTGCTATACGTGCAGCCAGATTTGCTATTCCACAATGAAACAATGTGTGTGCATGAACTGCGTTATAGGGTCCATACTGTTTGATAGCACGATAGAGTTGTTTGATTGATTGTGTATTTGATAACTTAATTACTCTTCCACCAAGTTGTCTTATTTCCTGATCGTAATGTGCATCTTCTTTACCATATGAAATAAAATCAAACTGGATTATTTCATGATTAATATTCCGGTAAATGTTCATTAACATCGTTTCAGTACCCGCTCGATTCATTGCTCCAACAACATGGAGTATCCTCCTCGGCTTTATGCTGCTCACTTATTCTCCTCCCAACACCAACCTGTTTCACTACTCCTTTTCTATTTTCTTATTCTGCCACTTGGCATATTCAATGATGGATTTGTACTCTTGCAGCTGTTCTTTCTCTACACCTGATTCCTGAAGATCCTTGATAAATTCAAGCCATTCGTGCTCAAGAATCGATTTATCAGATTTTAAATCGATTAACTTTCTAAGATCAACACCTAGAACTTTTGCTAATTTCTCCATGATTTGTATCGATGGATTCATATTCAAGTTTCGTTCAATATTGCTTAAATAGGACTTTGATACATTGGCACGCAGGGCAAGCTCAGATAATGTCAGCCCCTTTTGCTTACGGATTTCCTGTATATTTTTCCCGATCATATTCTATACCTCGTGTTTTCTTGGATAGTATAATTCTGTATTCCTGGCTTCTTTCACTGCATTCTTAAAACAGATTATAACCCGGTCCTGTTCACCTTCCGTTAAACTTGACCCTGATGGTAAGCATAAACCTGTCTGGAATAAGTTTTCTCCAACATGTTCGTCGGTATCGTGTGAATAGTAGTCACACTTCTGAAATAGCGGCTGCATATGCAGCGGTTTCCAAACATGGCGTGCATCTATGTTTTCACTATTTAATGATTCAACTAGTTGTTTTGCTGATATTCCAGCTTCTTTTTCATTAATGGTTAACGTCGTGAGCCATCTATTTGCCTGTGTACCTGTCAATTCTGACATAAAATTAGTTCCAGCCATATCGCTTAATGCTAGAAAATAGTTTTCAAAAACTCGTCTTCTGGCTTCTACTCGATCTTCCAGTACATGTAACTGAGCTCTTCCAACACCGGCTAATAAATTACTCATCCGATAATTAAATCCAGTTACACTATGCTGGTAATATGGCGCAGGATCCCGTGCCTGCGTTGCTAAAAAACGGGCACGCTTGATTGCTTGCTCATCATCCGAGACAAGCATTCCTCCCCCGGATGTCGTTATAATCTTGTTTCCATTAAACGAAAAAATTCCAAACCTGCCAAATGAGCCACTCACTTTATCTTTATAAGTCGTTCCAAGTGACTCTGCAGCATCTTCAATAATTGGAATTTCATAGTAGTTGCAGATTAATTGAAGTTCATCCATTTTTGCGCTTTGTCCATATAAATTAACGATAATAACTGCTTTTGGCAGTTTCCCTTTAAGAGATGCACGCTGCAGAGCTCTTCTTAATGCCAGTGGAGACATGTTCCAGGTTTCAGGCTCTGAATCAATAAAAACTGGTTCGGCTCCCTGATATAAAATCGGATTTGCACTTGCCACAAATGTAAGTGTGGAACAAAATACACTGTCACCTTCTTTTACTTTTAATAAAGATAGAGCCAAGTGTATAGCTGCAGTACCTGAACTTACCGCGGCAGCATCCTTAACTCCTACGTAACTTGCTATTTCTTTTTCAAATGCATCAACATTTGGACCAAGAGGTGCAATCCAGTTTGTTTTGAATGCTTCTTTAATATAATGGAGCTCTTTTCCACTCATATGCGGTGGAGAAAGATGTATTCTAGGATCTGTCATTTTTAGCCACCATCTCTTCTATTAATTATTTAATCAACATTCTTTCGATAATACGTGTTGGACATCCAACAGCCTTGCTATAGGATGGTATATGCTCAATTACAGTTGAGCCTGCCCCAATTACTGACCAGCTTCCCAGATGCATCCCTGGAATAATCGTTGCCGATGCTCCTATATGTACGCCTTCTCCAGTAGTTACACCACCAGTTAAGGTAGCGTTAGGTGAAACATGCGTATAATCACCGATTTTATTATCATGTTCTACAATCGCAGCTGTGTTAACGATGCAATGCATGCCAATTTCTGTGTGAGAATTAATAACAGCATTTGACATAACCACGGTTCCACAACCAATCTTGGCTGATGCGCTAACTACCGCTGTCGGATGAATGATGGACAAATAATCTTCCGGTACTAAACTTAAGCTTTTAGCGATATGTTCCCTGATCAGATTTCCTCCAATAGCAATTACTACTTTGGTATCCTTACGTATTAACTTTGGCAAGAAAGCAATTGGAGCATGAATGATACCTTGTTGTTGAAATCCACTTTCATACTTGTCATCCAAAATTGCAATTACGTCATGTGATTCCATTGAAAAAATCATTTCCTGAATTACCCTGCTATGACCGCCATCTCCTAAAATGATGACCTGCATGCTACAGAACTTCCTTTGTGCCACTGAACTTTTTCATCGTCACGGAACCCTGGTGATTAATTCCTTCTCGTTTAAGAACTTTTAAAGCAGTTACACTCAGAATTTTAAAATCAAGTACGTTCGTTTGGTTGTCGACATACCATCTATCTAATCTAAACTTTTCTTCCCATTCAATTGCATTTCTTCCGTTTATTTGTGCCCACCCTGTAATTCCTGGCCTGACATTATGTCGTTGTTCCTGCTCTTTCGTGTAGAGTGCCAGGTACTCCATCAGCAACGGGCGTGGTCCCACTAAACTCATGTCAGCCTTTACCACATTAAAGAGTTGAGGAAGCTCATCTAAACTGTATTTTCTGAGGAATTTCCCAACATTGGTTAACCTCAGTTCATCTGGAATAGTTTCGGGTGAGTTGGCCATTGTTCGAAACTTGTATAGATAAAAAGGCTTTCCATTTAATCCAGGCCGTCGCTGTTTGAATAGAATAGGGGCTCCTAGCTTAATCCTGATAACTATAGCTACAATCAACATAGGCAGAGAAAATAGCAGGAGTAATGTTAATGCAATGGCAACATCCGTTATCCGCTTCATTTTGACACCCCCTCTTTAATCTTATTCAGACATTAAAAAAAACCGCTGCGTTAGACTGCACCGGTGTTCTACTTTCCTTATTAACCTTTTTCACGTAACCTGTCGGGTTATTCTGTTGCCACCGCCAGGAGTCTTGACACATTTCGTCAATCCCTCTTACCGCATGCCAATCAAGTTGTTCCTTTGCTTTAGTAGGATTCGCATAGCAAGTCGCTGCGTCACCAGGTCTTCGACGTGAAATAGTCGTAGAGATAATTTTTCCAGATGCTTTTTCAAATGCATCTACCATTTCTGACACACTGTATCCTTTACCAGTACCTAAGTTATAGGCATCAACTCCACCGGATCTTCGCTTAATCTTTTCCAGGGCCTTGATGTGGCCAAGTGCCAAGTCTACGATATGGATGTAATCTCTAATTCCAGTTCCATCCTTCGTTTGGTAGTCATTTCCATGGATAGTTAAACGCTCCAATTTACCAACCGCTACCTGTGAGATATAAGGCATCAGGTTATTTGGAATGCCAGTTGGATCTTCTCCAATTCGACCGCTTGCGTGGGCACCAATTGGATTAAAGTAACGTAAAATGGCAATATTCCAAGTCTGGTCTGAGTGATGCAAGTCCCTGAGAATCTCTTCAATCATTAGCTTTGTTCTGCCATAAGGATTAACTGCTCCAAGCTGCGCATCTTCCCTGATGGGAACGTGATCTGTCATGCCGTACACGGTGGCTGAGGAACTGAAGACAAGGTTTTTAACGTGATACTTTTTCATTAGTTCACAAAGAACGATAGTACCAGTGATGTTATTCTGATAGTACTTTAGTGGCAACTCTACAGATTCTCCAACCGCCTTAAATCCTGCAAAATGGATCACTGCCTCGATTTTATTTTCCTCAAATACGGCTTCTAATTTTTCTTTATCAAGTAAGTCCAATTGATAAAGTTTAAAGGATTTACCTGTAATTTCAGTTACACGCCTTAATGCCTCTTGACTACTGTTTGAGAAATTATCTACTACTACAATTTCGTACCCTTCGTTTAGAAGCTCAACACAGGTATGACTTCCTATATACCCAGCTCCACCAGTTACTAGAATTGCCATTTACTCATCCCTCCCTATCTTAAAACAATAAGAAATCACTTTTATATAATATGTTTAAACTGATGACATTTTCATAAAAATAATAGGCAAAGAAGCATATTAAAATGCCATAATAAATAATCTTTTCATCTTTTTTTGTAAACAGCTTTACGACCCATGAAATTAGTATTAACTGATACAATCCAAAATAAATTGAAAACCTGGCAAAGATCCAGTTTTGCGTTGCCAGTAGCATGAAAATAAACCCGAGCAAGGTCATATTTACTATATAATCACTATTGGGGAGAATTTCCCTTAATCTATTTCTTCCCAAGTAAGCAATTGCTAAAGGCACTGCATCGACAGCCACCCGAAGAATGTTTGCTCCACCTTCTGCAAAATTTTCATAGTGACCATATTGCGTTCCTTCTATCGCAGAAAACAGTAAGGAAGAAAACTGTTCAAATCCGATTACTATTGCGACAGCAAAGATAATCAATGCAATAGTGGCTTTTGACCAGGCTTTGAATCTCACAAGGAAATAAATAGGAAGTAAGATAAGTGCTGTTTGGTGAAACAACGACGCTATCAAAATAATGATTGCATACCTTATAAAGTTTCCTTCTATTAAGAACTTAATTGCTGCAAAAGCAATCGCTGCTGCCAACACCTGTCTTATTCCATTCATGGATACTAGAAATAATCCACCAGTAATATATACATATAAACTAAGCTCAATCATCCGTGAGTAATGGTATAAAACGAGTAGAATAATAGCATTTGTGAGCAGTGCAGTTGCAAAAATCATTACCTGTGGATCATAGGATACATATCTCTGGAGAAACATCTGAAGCATCCCAAAGCCAATATCCTTCTGAGAGAAGATCAGTTCCCAGGAAAAGTTACTTACTTCGTATGCATGCTTATAATAATAAGTATCCCCAATATTTGAGCGAAGACCTGACACTGCAACCAACGATGCTAATGCACCAAAAAATAACAGCTTATTAGGTTTTATATGAACAGATCCAGTTGAATAAACAGGAACAGCGAAGTACCTTGCAAAATAGGAGCAAATTAGCACCAATGCAAGATTATAATAAAGAATAGTCATAGGATTTGTTTCCTTTCACAACAAACAAAGACTATCTATCAAGCAATCTTTGTTTTTGTTTTAACATATATAAATAATGCTGCGCCTAACGGAAGAGCTAGTATGGTGTATGCTTTACTGGGTGTTTCTTTTATAAATGACCAATTATTGCTCATGAAACTACTGGAGACATAATGAATTGCTTGCCTGAACTTAAACGAATTGCTCACAAAAGGTAATTTCATCAGTTCTTTCCGGTAAAAAGCAAACCCCCTAGGATTTTTTCGGTATTGTCTCAACATGTTATTAGTAGAACCATCAGGTAAATAATCAACACAGCACAAAACCTCATTCATCAGCAACAATTCATAGTCCCTATCAAGCATGTAATACTTATATGCAAGCCCTACATATTTTTCATCTGTGAAGATAGGGTAGGGATATTTTTTTGTTAACTCTGTACGGTAAACAAGCTTTTTGTCCCCAGTTACACCATGCTTATTATAAAGATTGAACAGCGTGGAAGATTTCAGGTCAGGCAATTGTGTTCCAATTATTTCGTTGTCGGTGAATGCATCAAGTCCAAGTATCCCGCTCACGTTTTCGTTTTCGTTTTCGTTTCCGTTTTCTGTCCAGAATGCTGTGATTTTCTCAACAGCATCATCCGTAACATAGTCATCAGAATCAATACACATATTAAGCTCTGTTTCAATTAAATTATAAGCCGTATTATGCGCACCATGCATTCCCTGATTTTCTTGCCATCTATAAACTACTTCAACAATTCCTTCTTCCTTCCAACTATCAACCAGCTCTTTCGTATCATCTGTAGAACCGTCATCAATGATCAACCAGATAAAGTCCTGGCTTGTTTGCCGTTTAAGACTTTCATAAAGATTAGGCAGACAATAAGCGCGATTAAATGTAGGTGTGAATATTGTCAGCTGTTTCATATTACTTCGCTCCCTAATGCTAAATAAGAAGTTTCCGTTAAGGCTGCTGTTTTTCTTATATCATATCCTTTTTGCGACAGGGCATTTCTTGTAATTTTTCTGGATTTTAAGTTTTGTGCCCGCTCTACAATTGCATTAACCCAAGTGGATAGATTAGTTAATGGAAGAGATTGAACTAAACCAATTTCCATATCGACTTCTCTTGTTACCTTGTCAGAAATCATACACGGTAACCCTGCCCCTTGAGCTTCAATTAGCGTTACTGGTAGCCCTTCATGCAAAGATGGAAAGACGACAATGTCAAAGGCCTGTAGTAGTATGTTTATATCTTCTCTTATACCAAGAATTTTCACATCGGAATCAATCTTCAATTTCTTTGCTTTTTCACTGATTTCGGCTTTTAATGGACCATCACCAGCTAGTATTAATACAGCATTTGGTAAATTTTTTCTTACTTCAGCAAAAACATCCAACAAAAATTGATGGTTTTTTTGAGTAGCAAACCTCCCGACATGCCCAATAACAAACGATTCAGGATCTAATTTTAATTCTTTCCTAATCGATTCTCGTACAGATTGCTTATACTGAAAACCATCTGGTTCAATCCCATTTTTAAGAACCACTGTATTCTTTGACTTGTTTCCATATAACCATTCTGCGGCTGAACGTGAACAAGCATATAGCTGTGTTGCATTTGGAAGAATATGTCTTCCTGCATACCATTTATAGATTTTTGATATCCTTGTGCCTTCACTACTCGTATTATGACTATGTGCTATACGTATCGGAACATTTGCTTTTTTAGCCGCTCTTAGTACGAGGCCACTCATCTTATCCATATGGGAATGGATAATTTTGTATCCACTGTTTGCCTCTAAAAATCTATCCAGTTCTCGCAGATAACCGAAATGACCTACCTCGGTGAGATATGGAATCCGGTGAACTATTCCTCCCATCTCCCTAATTTCGGTATCAAAGACACCTTCTTTGCAAGTTAAAAAGTCAAATTGGACCTTTTTGCGATCCATATTTCGATAAAGATTCATAATTAGTGTTTCTGCCCCACCACGATTCATGTTGACAACGACATGTAAAATCTTTAATGGATCGCCCATTCCAGTTCATTCCTTTCCTTCATGTAGGTTGTATAAATTAAGCTTTTTTTAGCCAATACTTTTGTTGTGCTGTATGTCGTTAATACTAAATTTCTCCCGTTTCGACCAAAG
This sequence comes from Virgibacillus sp. DJP39, assembly GCF_049310925.1. Lineage (NCBI taxonomy): Bacteria > Bacillati > Bacillota > Bacilli > Caryophanales > Bacillaceae > Virgibacillus > Virgibacillus sp. DJP39. The sequence goes on from NZ_JBMERP010000008.1 coordinate 14,680, forward strand.
ATATCTATCATTTCTTTATTAGCAGCTAGTTCAATAACCTTTTCTGTGAAAGTTGCGACATTATTATCTGTGATCAACCAGCCGTTGTGGTCATTAAGAACAAGTTCCCTATGCCCTCGATTATCTGTTGCAACTACTGGCAACCCACAAGCCATGGCTTCTAGAACATTTACTGGCAACCCTTCTCTAAAGCTTGATGCAACTGCGATATCACACATCGGCGCAATTTGATTGATATCCTTTCTGAAGCCCAGGAAATTCACCTTTTCACTGATCCCAAGCTCTTCTGCAAGTTCTCTGCTCTTTTCAAGTAATGGACCCTCACCAGCAAAAATCAGCTTGGCTGTCGGTAGTTCATCCTCAAGCAATGCCAGCACCTGAAGCAGAAATTGCTGGTTTTTATTCCTGTTAAATTCTGCTGTATAAAATAATAAAAAGTCATCAGCCTGATAGCCAAATGACTTTCTTATTTCTAACTTTTTATTTTCAGTTACTGGTTTAAACAGGTCCGTATCCACTCCTACGCCATGTACCTGTTTTATAATTCCTGCCTTGAAATTATGTTTTAACGCTAAATTATAATCTTCTACATTGATCGTTATTAAACAATCGGTATGACGGGATAAATATTTTTCGATTGGATAGTATAACAGCCAATTCAATAGTGGTGCACCCTTGCAAAAGTGAAAGCCATGTGCCGTATAAATAATTTTTGTACCAAGCTTTCTGTTCTTTCGTGCAGCTAAACGGGCAATTAAACCTCCTATTGGTGTATGACAATGGATGATTCCGTAATTATTATCTTCAATGAGTGCTTTTACTTGTTTATACGCCGCTGCGTTTGAACTGCTGTATGGCGATCGTTGAAACGGAATGGTGTATTTTTGGTCTGTGTAAGGTAATTCAATCTCTCCTGCTGCAGCAACATGAACTTCCCATCCCTGCTCCTTAAACCACTTCATATATGGTAAATGGAAAGCCTTAAAATGGTAATCAACCGTTGCACAAAACAGGACCTTGTTAGCCATTCAGTTCACCTGTCTGACTTGCTGATTCTCTTTCTACTACAGAAGACAGATAGTCCAAAAGCTCTTTTTTCAAGTTACCTCTTTGCAAAGCAAATTCAATTGTGGTTTGAATATATCCGAGCTTATCTCCGACATCAAAACGCGTTCCTTCAAAGTCATAGGCGTAAACCGCTTCATGTTTATTTAGTTCTGCAATAGCATCTGTCAGTTGAATCTCATCACCAGCACCAGGTTTTTGGTTTTGCAAAATGTTAAAGATGCTTGGGCTTAAAATATAGCGACCTAAGATGGCCAAATTAGAGGGAGCATCCTCCTGCCTTGGCTTTTCTACGAGATTACTAACATTATATAAACGATTGTCTATCATACTTCCATCAACGATTCCGTATCTGGATACCTCTTTTTCTTTCACTTTTTGCACACCTATTATAGAAGATTGATACCGGTCATATTGATTGATCATTTGCTTTAGACATGGTGTTTCTGATTGTACGATGTCATCCCCTAGCAAAACCGCAAATGGTTCATCTCCAATAAATTTCCGTGCGCACCAGATTGCATGACCAAGGCCCATCGGTTCCTTTTGGCGGATATAGTGAATATCCACAAGTTTAGATGACTTTTGAACTTCCCTGAGCAGATCAAATTTACCTTTTTCAAACAGGTTTTGTTCTAACTCAAATGAATGATCAAAGTGGTCTTCTATTGCTCTCTTGCCTTTTCCTGTAACAATTATAATATCTTCTATTCCCGATTCGATTGCCTCTTCCACTATGTATTGAATAGTTGGTTTATCAACAATTGGAAGCATTTCTTTCGGCATTGCTTTCGTTGCTGGAAGAAACCTGGTACCTAATCCAGCAGCTGGAATTATAGCTTTTTTTACTTTCATTTAACGCACACTCCTTCTAAATGGATACTGACATAATGGATTCGTCTTTAATGCCTACAGGTTGGTTAGCTAACCCAACAAGTTTTCTTCGTAAGGTTTCTTTGTCATACCTTTCATAGTCAGCTATAATTTCTTCAATTTCAGTTAAAAGTAGTCCAGTGGTTTTACCAACGTAAATTTTCGGATATACTTGGTTATTTTGTATTTCTTCCTGTTTGAGTAATTCCTCGTAGAGCTTTTCTCCAGGTCGGATTCCGGTATATTCTAAACCAATCTCCTCCACCGTGTTCCCTGACAATTTGATTAGGTTTTTTGCAAGATCGACAATTTTAACTTGTTCCCCCATATCCAAGACAAATACCTCTCCACCCTTAGCTAATGCACCAGCTTGAATGACTAATCGGGATGCCTCTGGAATCGTCATGAAAAAGCGAACCATGTCAGGATGAGTGATGGTCACTGGCCCTCCTTTTTCAATCTGTTTGGTAAATAGCGGAATAACACTTCCTCGACTGCCAAGCACATTGCCAAATCGGACTGCAACGAACTTTGTGTGATTCTTCTCGTTCATTCCCTGAACAATCATTTCGGCTAGCCTTTTAGATGCCCCCATTACACTAGTAGGATTAACAGCTTTGTCAGTTGAGACCATTACAAACGTTTTGACATCACTCTGATTAGCAGCTTTAGCAACATTCATCGTCCCAATAATATTATTTTTTACTGCTGCTTCCGGGTTTCTCTCCATTAATGGAACATGCTTATGTGCCGCTGCATGGTAAACGACATCCGGATTGTGTTCCCTCATAATTGCCTTCATTTTTTCCCCATCCTGGATATCTGCAATTTCAGTAATAAACTGGATCTGACTTTGTGCAAACATTTCCTTTAACTCCATTTCAATGGAATAAATACTGTTTTCACCATGCCCCAGTAGTATTAATTGCTTTGGATGAAACCGTGAAATCTGGCGAGATACTTCAGATCCAATCGATCCACCTGCCCCAGTAACTAATACAATGTTATTCGTGATATCTCCAGATATGCTTTGTATATCTATATCAATAGGATCCCTGCCTAATAAATCTGCAACCTGAACATCTCTAAATTGACTGATTGAAACTTTTCCGGTAACTAAATCCTCTAACAGTGGTAAAATTTTAGTTTTAATATTGGTTTTTGCACATTCCTGAAAAATGACGTTTAATTCCTTTTTACTTAATGAAGGGATGGAAATGATGATGCTTTCAATTTCGTAAGCTTTTGCTAATTCTTCTATTTTGTTAACTCCACCAATAACTGGAATACCTAATATATCCAACTGGTGTTTGTTTCGGTTGTCATCAATAAATGCTACAGGTACTAAATGACTGTCATTATCTTTTAAAAGCTGCCTTGCTACCATCGTCCCTGCTGAACCTGCACCAACGATCAGTGTCCTGATCTTGTTTTCCGACTTAGCAATAAATGTGTCACGATACATTCTCCAGACAAAGCGAGAGCCACCAATTAACAACAGATGCAGCGTCCATGTAACGGCAAGCATCCTGAAATACGTTTCCTGTATTAATAACTGTTGTACGAATACTGCCAAAAGGATAGAGTACGATACCACCTTAAAGATAACTAATAATTCTCCAATGCTTGCATATTCCCATGCCTTCTTATAAAGCTTTAACTTAATAGAAAATAGATGATGGCTTAGTAAAATGGTAAGTGAGCTAATAAGGATTGGATAAGTTATTACCTGAATACTCGCGTTAACCAGAAAGCCACTTATAAAAATAGCTGTTAATACGATTACCGAATCAAGTATGATAAATAAGGACAACCTCTGTCGGTACGTCACGAAAATGATCCCTCCCTCATTAGTTGAAAAACGCTTATGTATAAAGTCTTTATTAAAAACCTCATACGTAAAAATTTTTAAACATGTATTTACATATCAAAACTACAGCGCCTTGGTAAACACTGCAGCCTGATAATTTTTATGTATAAGCTATGGGCATCTAACCCAACCTCACGCCACACTACCGACAACAAATGCGTCTAAGGTTTCTTCATTTTGAAACCCACAGCATGACCGAGTGCCTTCATTGATAATGGTAAGTAGGCTTCACCAACACTTATTTATTAATAAACACAAATTAATTCTTAATAAAGAACAAAAACCTTAAAAAAATTTGTTTACTTCTCATTAATAATTGCACCCACCAGGTTTGCATGTGCAAGATCAAGAACTCGCCTTGATTCAATCGTCTTTTCTACCTCTGTTTTCCCACGGTTCAGCACTAAAACAACACCATCACATTGATTGGCAAGTACTCTAGTTTCAGTTGATGTCAATAATGGAGAAGAGTCAATCAATACAATATCATACGTATCCGCTACTGTACGAAGCAACTCTGTCATTCTGGTATTCCCTAACAATTCTGATGGATTAAAGGTAGTTGAACCACTTGTCAATATTTCGAGTCTGCCAATTCCAAGTTCTTGAACTGCTCCTTCTAAATTTGCTTTACCAGAAAGGATGCTCGTTAAACCAATATCATTCGGTATTTTAAATATGTCATGGATAATTGGATCCCTCAAACTAGCATCGATCAAAAGAATCCTTTCTTTTTGTTGAGCCATTGAAACTGCCAAATTAGCTGTTATGGTAGACTTGCCCTCTCCATCGCCTGGAGAAGTAATAATAAATAATCGATTTCTTTTTTCTTCTGTTAAAAAACTAATATTTGTACGAATAGCTCGAAATTGATCAGAAACCTTGGAATCGGGATGAGAATATGTAATTAGATGCTTTTTATTGATTGCCTTCTGCCTTCCTCTTGTCAGCTTCAACTGATTTCCCCCTCGATTCTAATACTAGAACATTCGAATTCTTTGTAGTTACTTTCTTACGATTCATGTCAGAGATAACACCTAGTATGGGTACTCCTAGAATTTCTTCCACATCCCGGTCGTCTTCAATGCTTCCATCTAAGGAATCCAACAAAAATGCCAAGCCAATACTTACGATTAGTCCGAAAACAATTGCTATAATAACCGTTCTATCTTTAGACCCATTAATCGGTATGGGATTTACTTTTGCCTCAGATAACAGCTGAACATCCTTAAAACCCGTAATGTTAACTATTTCACTCTCATAAGCATTTGCCGTTGCATTAGCGATAGCTGCAGCCATCTTAGGCTCTTGGTCTATTACAGTAATCCTTACAACCCTGGACTCATTTACTTGTTCTACTTCTATTTGACTTGCAATTTCCGATAATTGTTTGCTTAAGTTTAAATCTTCCTTTACTTTGTTCATTATTATTGGATCTTTAATCATTACCATTAGCGTGTTCATATCCGGACTTTCTGACCCGATAATAATATCTCTATGATTTTCGTACAAAAGAACAACTTTGTTCTGGCTACTGTAGAAGTAGCCTGCCAATGTAAAAATCACTGTAACAATTAGAATTAACCAAAAACGCTTTTTTATAGTCAAGTAGTATTCCTTTAAATTGATTTCTTTTCCTCTTAATTCATAATCCCTTTTTACTACCTTACTCATTAACTCCACCTTTTTCCTTTACGTATTTAGGTAGTTCCTCCTGCAGGGTATTCTATATAACGAACGACGTACTCAAAAAAAATATGTGCACAACTATTTCAGTTATTCAAATTGTTTAATAATGCTCTCTACTACTAACCAATTCTTTAATTCTCCCTCATTATAATTCTTAATAAAGAACGTGTCAACAGTTACTTTGATTTTTATAAAACAATTTAATTACTACAAAAAAAAGCGAATGCAGAGAAAAATCTCCACACTCACTTGCATCAAGATATGTTTTTTACTGTCTTTTATTTGTAAGACTCCCTTTATAAAACTTTTTTTCCTGTAATTCAACCTGAAATTCTTTAGCGAACTTTTCCAGTTGTTTTAATTCGTGACTCTCAATCAATGATAAAACGGTACCACCAGTTGATCCGAGTCTTCCAGTTCTACCAGCACGATGTGTATATTGGGTAACATTTCTTGGTAGATCAACATTTACAACATGAGTTAGATCAGCAATATCTAGTCCTCTAGCAGCTATATCTGTTGCAAGTAACAAAGCATTTTCAGTTTGTCGGAACGATTTTAATGCCTTTTCACGCTTTTCCTTTGTAGTGTCACTATGTAAGACACCGACTGTTAAACCCTTATAAGCCAGTTTTTCTGCAACTACTGATAGATTCCCAATATCACGCATAAAGGAAAGCACCTTTGAATCAGCCATATTTGTTAATTTCATAAGCATGTCAATTTTTTCTCTGGACTCGCAGACAAGATAAGCGTGCTCAACAACTGGTTTATTCGTTTCTGACTCCTGAACCCGAATTATTCTAGGGTTGTCCATGTAAGGAATGGCGGTATTTTCCAATGCTGTCGGAATTGTTGCTGAAAATAAGAGTAGCTGTCGTTCCTTTTGGGTCGTTTTTATAATACTTTCAACAGTTTTTAAATGTTCTGGTACAAAAAGCTGATCCGCTTCATCAAGTACAAGAGTTTGAACTTCATGCATTTTGATTTTTTTCTTGTTAATTAGTTCAAGCACTCTCCCAGGTGTTCCAGCTACAATTTGTGGTTTCTTTTTCAACTTGTCGATTTGACGTGTAATGTTCGCACCGCCAATCAAGGATGCGCTTGAAATCCCACTGCCTTTGGTCCAAATTTGAATTTGCTGATGTATTTGCATGACTAGTTCATGGCTTGATGCCAGGATTACTACTTGGATATGTTTTTTTGTACTGTCAATTTTTTGTAAAAGGGGTAAAAGATATGCGAGTGTCTTTCCACTGCCCGTTGGTGCTTCAGCTATAATGTCTTGACCTTTATCAATAAGGTCGAACGTTTTGCCTTGAATTACAGTGAGCTCCTTAAATTCAGAAGCATTCCAAGCCTCCTGTAAAAATGTTTTTCCCATTAATTCTTCTATGTTAGTAGCCATCAATAAATTTCCTCTCTAAATCATATTCCTTTTAACCAGTATAACCTTTTTCATTCAATACAAAAAGGTTCATCAATGATTGTCTGTAATATCTTTACATTATTTCTTTTATTTAGTTATTTTTTTACATACTAGTGAACTAGCCCTATCAAACAATTATCCAAATCATATAGTGTAATATGCCCGCCAATAATCAATCTACACTCATTTAATGCTTCCTTCACGGGAACGGAAGCCTTCATAGGGCTTCCTTATTTTCGCCCTGTTAAGGAGGTGATTAATAATAAATTATCGTAATGAAATTAATCGAAATTATTATTCAATGCAATCAAGGAATAACGATCTTATTTTAATCGCAGTCCTGTTTGTCTTACTTGTGATTGTTGGTGTTGTCATTTCTCAGATGTACTGGGAAAGAAATAGAAAAGGTTATAACAATTTGCCACCGCCAAGATCCTATCTGAACGGTCCAGGCAACTATTATATACCAAGTTCCAAAAACATGGATCTAATTTTAATCCTAGTACTGTATATATTATTGATTATTGTAGGAATCATCTTTGGATTATAGACATTCAAACTAATTAAAACCTTATTTTATATAATATGGTTCATTCGCCTTGTCCGGATGGGGAGCTGCATCATAGGTTATAACAAAAGGCATAAAAAATTGAATCAAACCGAAGTAAAAAGCAGTTACGGAAAAAAATTACGCTTTGATGGTGGCTTAGAATTTCAATTATTTTTTTTTAGAAAACTTGGCTTATCGCCAAGATTTAATGGCGAAAGCCTAAGTTGCACTTATGCAGTAAGAAAGGATTTATACTTTCTTACCCGCTAAGAAAACCCTAACATCCGCCTTGTCTGTTGTTATTTTCTTTCATAGTATGCATTAAAGGAGGTGATTTCATGGGTTTCGCTGGAGGTTTTGGTAATGATGGTTTTATCCTCCTAGTGGTAATTTTTGTACTATTGGTCATCGTTGGTAATAATTATCCAACTGGTAACGCTGGTATTGGTTATTAAAATATTAAATTAATATAAATATAAAAATACCGAAATCAGGAGGTGATTTTGTGAGTCTTATCGGAGGTGATGGTAATAACGGTTTCATTTTGTTAGTTGTTATATTCGTACTACTGGTAATTGTAGGTAACAATTATCAAACTGGTGAAGCAGGTATTGGTTATTAATAAACCAATTTAGTATAAAGAGATTTTTTGAAGGAGGTGATTTCGTGGGTTTTGCTGGAGGCGCTGGTGATAATGGTTTTATCCTATTAGTAGTTCTTTTCGTACTGTTAGTAGTTGTCGGCAATAACTATCCAACAGGTCAACAAGGTATTGGTGGTTATTAATCTAAGAACGTTTATTACAAGGAGGTGATTTCATGGGATACGCAGGAGGTTTTGGTGACAACAACGGTTTTATTCTATTGGTAGTTCTATTCGTATTATTGGTAATCATTGGTAATAACTATCCAACTAGTGGAGGAGCATACTAAAAGTACCGGGAAAATTAAATGAAAAAGTGAACGTTAAGTTGCTGAAATAAACGCAGTTAAACTGGATAATTAGTCAAAATTCAATAAACATGCTTCTGTTTTCCTCCTATAAAATGTACGGACAGAACTTCCTAAACGGTAATGCCTTATGGCTTTACCGTTTTCTTTTATCCCTTTTTTAATGCTGCTTTCTTTTCTATATTCACCCTTGGAAATATCCTGCCAAGCTTTTTTAGCAATATTGCTCCCCCATCAACCCATACCCAACTGTAGAAAAGACTTAATACATAGACCCATCCCAGTGTTCTTATGGAAAATTCTGAGCTAATATCCGGGCCAAGCAGTGGAAACTGCAGACCGTAAAGAATGACAGAAATACCTAGCAGTAGTATAACTGATGAACTACATACAACTAGTATTCTTTTCTTTAAATATGCAATTGAAAACCCTATCGCCAGTCCCAATAAACCAGTTGTAAAAGGGAAAATCACTAGTTCAGTTGGCTGCAGGATAAATAATAATAAAATTGTTAAAAAGTAGGAGATCATCCCTGTTTGCAATGAGATTACTGCGCATAGAATTATAGGCAATGTGGAGAAAGGACTTATAAAATATCCTACAATCGGTAAATATGCACCTGCAGATTGTAAAAGTGCAGCAAAAGCACTTAATAATGAAGCTATCAATAGTGACCTGGTCTTCTGGTTCTTATCAAGAGCTGATTGTTGTAATACCTTAACAGATTCTGTCAGTGACCCCCATATATAGTTGAAAAATAATCCCATTCTAGCTACCTCCACATGAAAGTATTCACCTTTATTATATGAAATGATTACGTCTTTTTATTCGCATAACCGTGCCAAATAACTTTTCCTTATCCAGTTTGATTTTATCCTTGTACAAGATGGAAATAGCAGCAAGCTCTAGCATATATACCCCACATACTAGCAAACAACTTTCCCTTATGACCAAATGTATCAGAACTGCAAAGTTCCATCTTAGTCATTGCGGAATGCGGTTTTCAAAATACGAGGGGGGACCAGTCCAATCTGGAAAATTTTCAATTAGCGGCTAAGCTGGTTTCCTTTTTCTGATAAGTGCCTCTCATCCCAAACCGGAAGCATATCTGCTGCAATATCAGGAAAGCCACTCCTGCATGTCGAGTTTAGGAGAAGATAAACCAAAATCAAAAGAGCAGTGTAGAAAATTCTACACCACTCTAAAAGAAAAGCTATTTCTTCATCATTTTTGAGATTGACTTCTCGTCAATACCTTTATTGTTAACAAGCATCTTAACTATTTTATCTTCTGTCTCTTTGGAAACAGGTTTACCAGCCAATCTAGATACTTGCCTTACCAGGTCCCTAGCTGTTTTTTCATTATGAATATCTTTTCCCTTTAATGAATCAGCTAGTTTTTTAATACTACCCATGGATACACCTGTCTTCTTTTCTACATTTTTAAACATATCTGACATAAGAATATCCCTCCTCCCTAGGATATTTTATGTACAAGATTTGTATTAGTTTGGGTTAGTGACTAGTTAATCAACTAAATGAGAAATTAGACCAGTGTTCGGTTATGTATCTCGTATGCTGCCCTAATTCCGGATTCTATCGCACCTTCAACCCAACCATGAAAGCGTGAAGTATGTTCCCCTGCAAAGTGAACCCTTCCTTCCGGCAGAAAAACAGCATCACCAAAATCAGAGGCTTGATTTGGTGAGAATAATGTAAAACAACCCGCCGAAAATTGATTTTGACTCCAACTGTAGGAAGTACCATTTAAATACTCTTTATATACTTGCTCGCCATAAATTTTGTATAACCCGTTTAACGCTTCTCGGATTCTACCGCTTTCATCTAAACTGTTCCAAAGCATGGCATTATTTCCCCAGCTATAGCTCGTAAGCATCACACCTGGTCCCCCTATATCTGTTAAACTAGGGTTGTAAGCAAAACGTAAAGGATAATCTGTAATAATATTACCTATCCTTGCTGTTTCCCAAAACCTCGTTCTGAATTCTAAACCAATCTTTACAGAGGATACGTAATTTAATTCTCGAATCACCTTCCATTTTTTGTATGAAAAAGACTCGTATGGATAGACATCGATAAATTGAAAAACAGAATATGGGACCGTTGCTATTGTAAAGTCACTGTCAAATGCATGCCCGTGTCCAGTACACAAATCTCGAGCTGTCACTGTAACCCCATTTTTATATTGGTAAATCTGATTAACTTTTTGATTGAAGATAACATTATTTTTCAGCTTTTGATATAGAACTTTAGGCAGATTATCATTCCCACCGGTTATCTCATAAAAAATTAGATCCTCGTTAAAAATTGTTCCGATAACGTCCAGTACGATATCTACAAACGAGTACGCTGGAAATCCTTCTGCTCCAAGAATTACTTTAATCATCCGAATTGCGTCTGAAGATAGATTATTTCCAAAGGGATTATTTCGTAAAAAATCGTCAAAGGAATACCGGTCAAACTTCATTCGTAATTTTTCCTGCTCAGCTGAGGTACTGCTCTCATATAGGGTTAAAAAAGGTTGAACGGCCGTTAATAATAGTTCTTTTGCTGTTTTACCTTGTTCTTCTGGAGGGAGAGGGAATTGTAGTATATCAGGATTTTCATTATAGGTGGATTGCCTGGTATATACGTTATTTACAAATAAAACATCATTCTTTGTCGTGTTTAAAAATTGATTAATGGGTAAATTGTATTTTTTGATATATTCCATAAGTAGTAAATGTGTTTCAGGAAATCGCATCGCGCCTACATCTAAATAATTCCCTGGAGTAAATGGTTCTCTTACTGTATAAATCCTCCCACCTACTCGATTATTCCCTTCAATAATGGTAACCTTATGACCTGCATCTAGTAACAACGATGCCGCTACTAATCCTGCCATACCAGCACCAATTATTGTAATATTTTTTGGGTCGGGTGATTTTGACAAGCCATTTCGTATAGTCCAAAGCATGTCATCAGGATATGTCAATCTATCATCGCTAGATCCATTTTGTTTACCTTCCAAAGTAGCCCACCTCCTCTTGCATAATATGAAGGATTGAAGCCACCTATGCTCTAAACCAGTTATATTTCATATTGCTTTAATTTTAAAAAAAGTCTCTTTTCGTAAGTTTTGTTGTTTTTTAATTTTCGCAGTCGATGAAAACTGCGACATAACTTCTGCTACAGTATCGTCCGTCGCAGGCCGGGAATCTTCCGTTATCCGAGAATATCGCCCGTCGCAGCCCAGGAATCTTCCGTTATCCGAGAATATCGCCCGTCGCAGCCCAGGAATCTTCCGTTATCCGAGAATATCGTCCGTCGCGGCCCGGGAATCTTCCGTTATCCGAGAATATCGCCCGTCGCAGGCCGGGAATCTTCCGTTATCCGAAAATATCGTCCGTCGTGGGCCCGGGAATCTTCCGTTATCCGAGAATAGCTCATACGTCGCAGTCTATACATTTTGTGTCAAAAACAACAATCTTTTAGTAAACAGCCAAAAAAAAACCATTGACACAACCTGCAGATATTGTAATAATAGCTAAGATAAGTTCATACGGTTACCTTTAATTCAGTCCTGTGAGACTGGCAAGGTTAAACAGATGAAGATCTGTTTTTCAAATAAAAACTCTGAAAACTAATGGTTTTTAGAGAGAATTATTTGTGTGCTAACACCTTGCCTGATATTTTCAGCAAGGTGTTTTTTGTTTGTTAAATCGTAACTGATGAACCAAATTTTAGGGGGTATGAGACATGGCACAACGTGAAATTCAAGTTGACGAACGATTACCATTTTTACAAAGCTTACCACTTAGCATTCAGCATTTATTCGCAATGTTTGGTTCAACCGTTTTGGTTCCTGTTATCTTTCAAATTAATCCAGCAACGATTCTATTAATGAACGGGATAGGTACGCTCCTATATCTATTCATAACAAAAGGGAAAATTCCTGCTTACTTGGGGTCAAGTTTTGCTTTCTTGTCACCTGTGCTAGTTGTGCTTGGCCAGTATTCAGGTGGGACAGGCTACAGCTATGTTCTAGGTGGATTTCTGGCGGTTGGAATTGTCTTAACATTAGTTGGAATGCTTGTACGGGTTGCCGGCACAGCATGGATTGATGTTATTTTTCCACCAGCAGCAATGGGAGCAATTGTTGCAGTAATTGGCCTTGAGCTTGTCCCGACAGCTGCTCAAATGGCTGGATGGATAGCCCCCGATGATGCAGCACCAACGTGGAGTGTTGATCCAGAAGTAGCATTAGTAGCTTTCTTAACCTTATCAATTACCATTATTTGCTGGGTAACCTTACGGGGATTCTTAAAAATAATTCCCATCCTAATCGGTATTGTAGCTGGATATTTTATAGCGTATGCTTTTGGGCTTGTTGATTTAACAAACGTACAAGAAGCTTCTTGGATCTCTATCCCAGAGTTTTATCAAATGAAAATAAACTGGTCAGCTATACTCGTTATCCTGCCAGCTGCACTTGTTTTAATACCAGAACATATTGGGCATTTATTTGTAACGGGAAATATCGTAAAAAAGGATTTAACGAAAGATCCTGGTCTTGACCGTTCACTAATGGGAAATGGTATTTCGACCATCATTTCGAGTTTCTTCGGTGCCACACCAAATACAACGTATGGAGAAAATATAGGAGTTCTGGCGATTACCCGTGTATATTCAACCTGGATTATTGGAATGGCAGCAGTAGTAGCTATTATTCTATCTTTTTGTGGAAAACTGGCTGCACTTATATCCTCCATTCCAACACCAGTAATGGGCGGTATTTCTATTCTTCTATTTGGAATTATTGCAGCAAGTGGAATACGGATGTTAGTTGAAGCAAAAGTTGACTACAGCCGTTCACAGAATCTAATTCTTACCACGGTCGTTCTTGTTATTGGAATTAGTGGTGCAACCGTACAATTAGGCGATGTGGCACTAACAGGAATGGGCTTAGCAACAATAGTCGCAATCATCTTGAGTGTCTTCTTAAAGTTACTGGACACATTTAACTTGTCAAACGAATAAATAGTTAAGCCGCATCTTCTTTTGAAGGTGCGGCTTTTACTTTCTTATCATCTACTCTTTTGGCAAATGGTATAATTGATTGTTAGAAATGGAATTGAAAATATCCACATGACGTGCTGTGCCTCTAAATTTCCGTCCACGTCTTCCCCCACTCGAAATCTTTCTTCAATAGGCAGTTTAAATAAAAAGTTTTTAAGTGTAAAGTAAACTCCAGAATCCGAATCACCTGGTTGCTTCCTTTTACTGGTTAATTCTAGTTTTCTCTCATTCCAGTTCAATTCCAGTATTCCTGTCATTGTTGACCATGGCAATGGTAAAGCAATGTTCATGTATGTCCTGTTCCCTGTCTTATGATAAGAATAAACAGCTATAAAAACCGTTTCACCGTTCGCTTTCCTGACCCACGCCCTTGGACTGGTTCTTCCATCGATGCCTTCCTTCACGGATAAGATGTCCCCAATCATTTCTACCTTCTTGCTTGATAAAGGCAAATTGATTTGTTTTACATTCCTGCTCAAAAGCTTGTAGACGTATGCAAAAGGTTTAAACCAATTATGCCAATTAACCTCTGCAAACAGACGATAATTTCTGGTATTTTCGTAAAAATCAACAACACTAGATGAATGCGTTTCAGAATCAATGCTAGTTTTATATATTTCCATATCATCTACTAAACCATTACGTTGTGGATCATCCAACTTTTCCGACAAAACAGCTTCTCCAACAGTCATTTTACCCTTGATTTTACTAACCGGGAAATCCATTTCTCTTTCATTTGAACATGGTGGCTTAATATTCCAACCGATTACACCAACTAAAGCAAACAATAAGCAGTTAGTAATTCCGTGGAAATATAACATGAACGTAATCGTTACACTATAGAGACCTGTAAGATTACCGAATGCATACATTAAGGAAAATAGGATACTTAAACCTAAAGCTGCAAAAGAAATTCTGACCATCCGCTTTTGGATTGTATTGCTAAACTTAGCCTTATAAGACAAGATGATTAAACCATAAATTGCAACGATATAAATAAGTACAGAAATCAGTTCCAGTACAACTGAATAAGTGATCCCTACCGCAACAATGATTGGAGCTATTAAAATAAGCGTACAAATCCACTTGTACAGTGTAGATTTATATAACCTGCCCAAAAACCCTACAAAGACAGGTAATAAAAATGAGGCGTAATGAAAATGTATGCTTGTTAGCCACGTTAGAATGGGTGAAAAACCCGTGTTTACATTAGTTTCACTTGCGAAAAACCAAGCGCCACCTATTGCCAAATAAATCAATCCCATATCAATCATAAATTCTTCCAGATTAACAAAACCTCTATTCATGAACCTGAAAAAGCCGTAGTATGCGACTATAATTGTAAAAACAAAATAAAGTCCAGCAAATGCACCATTCAACAACATGTTTGTAGGAATTAACTGCAAAAATACAATTCCGAGTGACGGTGGTATAAAGATATATGGAACAAACCTCGTAAACCAGTTCCGATTATTCACAGTAACAATATGTAAGACGATCGGTACAAAAACAAGTTGAGCCACGGTGAGGATTAAAAAATGCCATTGATTTGGGCTAAATAAGGTAATCATGATGAAAAACAAAACATTTATAATAGCAATTTTAAAGAAAGTCATTACTGGAAAACTCTCCTTTGTAAGAAAAAACATTTCCTATGATAGGATTACTGACCACCACATTAATGGCGAATATATTTCGTTCTTCTACATATTGTTCGTGAACTGATGCCAGGCCCTGAAATAAGCGTGGCAAAGGAATCTCGAGCTTGCCAATCACCAGTCGTTGGTCTTTCGAATCAATTTGCAAGCCTCCACTAGTTGTCACAGACAATACTAGATCAGAGTACAACAAATGCGGCTCACCTAAATAATCCATAATAATCATCCGTGTCGAATCAAAGCTCATTAGCGCATTAAAATATCTTTTCTTTCCATTAAAAAAGAATGTCCGTTTCCAATGTATCTGTTCTTCACCTTTTTGACCAGTTCGAGGCGTATTTACAATCTCAAACGGGACATTTTTACCATGTTCAGGGAATAGTAATTTCCATCTTACTCCAAGCCAGAACAGAGGAAATAACAACTTTGGGCCCCCATTGATTGATTTCATAACTCCTGTACCAGTGAAAGTAGATTGTCCAGCGAATTCGTATCTTTTTTGTAGCATTGGGTCAAGTTTATAAAATTCATCACCCAACACCTTTTTATAAATAGACATATAAAAGTCCCCTTACCGCTTTCTTTTACAGGTTTTCGCAGTTGGCATATCCTTGCTGTTTAACAACCCAACCACAGAAAGAGCTAATAAAGATATGTTAAAAGTAAGCGGATTAAAAGGATGAGTTAAATAGTTCTGATCCGCTAAAACTGCTCCCAATGTTAACAACGGAAATAGAATAATTTGTAGCTGGTATAACCTATATTTATTCGGATATATTAGCCAGAAAATACCAAATAAGACCTCTAGAATTCCAACTATGCTTACGATAAAAGTTGAATCACTTATTGATAAAGGAAGTACTGAAGTTATCATAGAAAGCTCTTCTGGATGCATTGCCAGTAATTTTGGTACAAGTCCATGATATACCCATACAAAGAAAAACAAAAAAGTGATTAACGAATTACTAAAAAAGCGGATGTACTGAGAATGTGGCTTCTCATCCTTTTCCAACCATCTCTTTAATACGTCAAAGCTTAATGCAGTTCCCCAACCAATCATAGGTCGAAAAATTAAATTATCAACTATGCTTCCAAATTTCCCAAAGCTAGGATCATAGTTGTACTGTGTAAGAAATGTAATGGGTTCATTTTGGTTGGGAATATACTTCCAATACCCTCTTCCTTCACGGATAATGGAAATAGTCTGATCGGTTCCGAAATGTAGAGAAGAAGTTTTTGATCCGTCTTTAGCATGATGACTACCAACACTTTCACCCCAACCTTCAATCTGTACACCAAAACCTATTTTCGTTTTATATGTGAATTTTTGTGGTTCATTATCAATTTTTGGTAAGTATGTAATCGAAGAAAAACGTAAATCCCATTGTTGGTGCATGTCTGGGGTTTGTGTAGCCTCCCATATCTTGTCCATTTCAGTATTGATAGGAATTTCAACATAGATTGGTTTGTGCTTCACGCTCATCACCCCCATTATAGATATAGTTTACCATATCCTAACCAGCCAAAACAGATGCATTCAAGTTGGTTTGTCTTTGGGAGGAATATTTACGGGCTAACGGTTGATTTCCCAAATTAATGTGATAAATAATTTGACGAAAAAAGGTGTGAAGATGCTATACTGAATGTACAAAAATTTCACTAAACTGAAGGCTTCTGCAGTTCCTGTTTTAAAATATGGCCTTTAATTTAATTTTGTTAACTTTTGACAGGAGGACCATTATGTTAGAAAATAAGTACCAGCCTACCGTCTCCTATTTGGGGCCAGAAGCATCATTTACACATATTGCTGCAAGTTCATTTTTTGGTAAATCAGGGTTAGTTCCCCAGCCAACAATTCCGGATTGTATTGAGGCTGTAACTTCGGGACGCGTGGCGTATGCTGTTGTTCCGCTGGAAAATGCATTGGAAGGATCCGTTCCGTTAACAATCGATTATTTGTTTCATGGAAGCGAGTTGTTCATTAATGCAGAAATTTCAACTGCGATTGAACAACACTTAATGGTAAATAAAAAACAGGCAGATTCGATAAACGACTTAGAATCGATAAATTCACATCCACATGCACTAGCCCAGTGTCACAAATATTTACAGTACCATTACCGTCGTGTCCCGCTGATTCAAACGACATCTACTGCAGCTGCTGCAAAATTTATTTCAGAAAATCCGGATGAAAAAATTGCAGCTATTGGAAACAGTTTAGCAGCTGAAAAATATGGATTACATATTATTAAAGAAAATATTCAGGACTTTCATTTTAACCATACAAGATTCGTGGTACTTTCGTTACGGAAAGAGACATTAAAAAACGGTGGAAATAATACCAACCTTAAAACGACACTGATGGTCAAACTACCCGAGGTCGATCATTCTGGTTTGCTACATCAGATATTATCTGTTTTTGCATGGAGAAAGCTCAATTTGAGCAAAATTGAATCAAGACCACTTAAAACAGGACTTGGTAATTATTTTTTTATAATTGATATCTTAGAGTCTGAGGATCATCCAATGATGAAAGGCGCGCTAGAAGAGCTTCACGCACTGGATTGTTCTGTCCAAACATTTGGTTCCTATTACGCTTATTAATGCTAACTTAAAATTTATTGTTATTGGAAAACCTATTAAAAAGAGACTATTCTTTGAAAGAATAGTCTCTTTTTATAATACAAAAACTATATGTAGTTCTGTTCTGATTTAAACTTTCCCTATAATTTATAGTATGAAATTTTGTTGTAATGTTGCCCAATATCTTCATTCATACATAAAAGTTTCTTGGGCATTATAAAGATAAGCGAATATCCGAATGAAGGTGACTTAACGTATCTACCTGTAATATTTTAACACTTCTAAAACTACCAAAATAAAAAAACGAAAGGAGAAAAAAATGGAACATCTAAAAGCGATAATTATAAAATTTGTAGTTGTTACAGCAGTATTATTCGTAGTATTGTCTTTACTTTTCGGAGTCGACTTTGGTGAAGTTTTGCTTATTAGTATAGTTTTAACAGGGGCTTCATACTTAATTGGTGATTTATTCGTTTTGCCAAAAACAAGTAATACCGTAGCCACTCTCTCAGACCTGGGCCTTGCGTTCTTTGTCATTTGGATAGTTGGTGGTGGCGTAATAGAGGAAGAAATTTCGCTAGTAATGGCCTCAATTATAAGCGCCATAGGAATAGCAGCTGGGGAAATGTTCTTTCATATGTATATGGAAAAAGATGTTTTGGAGCAAGAACATCAGCGTGAATCAAATAGGATGCCCCGTCAAGAATTTAGTACGGAATTTGCTGAAGAGGATTCACCAGAAATCAAAAAAGACCGACATACGTCCAATGACGATGAGTTAAAATAAGATTCAGCCCCCTACCGGGCTGAATCTTTTTACTGACTAGCAATTATAGTAACAATATTATCCTCAATATCTTTCCCGCCGTCTTCATCAAGTAGATGGTTTATTACTATAGAAAAGATTATTGTTTCACTTTCCCTTGGATTAATATACCCAGATAATGAGCTAACAGAATTTATTGTTCCAGTTTTAGCTTGAATGGTTGCAAAGTTTGATATGTCTTCCATTCTATTCCGTAAAGTCCCTCCCACCATACGATCATCAGCACCTGCTACTGGCAGGGAATGAACGAAAGTTGGAAACCACTCTTCTTTTTGTATTGTATACAAAAGTTTTGAGATCTCATTTGGAGGAACTAAACTGATGCTTGAAATCCCAGAACCGTCCCGAAGCTTGAGTGTCTCGATATTCAATCCCATTTCAAGAATTTTTTCTTCCATCACTTCCAGACCTTTTTCCCAACTACCTTCACCTTTTATGGCTTTTCCCATCTCTTTAACGAGCACTTCTGCATGTACATTATTACTTAACTTCATAAATGGAAGGATCATGTCTGATAGTGGAGCTGATTTATGTGAAAGAAAGACTGATGCTTGTTCAGGTGCTTTTCCTACCTTTAAATCACCAGTCCATGTGATTCCCTGATCTCTCAGAGCTTGTTGAAACAAATCCAAGGTATAACGCGTTGGCTCCCAAACAGCCATCCACTCTTTTACAGGCCATGAGCCACTAGGAATGGTTCCTTTAACTGTAATCACATTTGTACCGTGTTCGCGTTCTACTTCAATATCCTCTTCTTTTCCTTTTGGAACTGTCCTGGCCTGATTAACAATTTGCACATAATTTGTTTGTGGGGAAACGGAAATAATTGGTTTCTGCCCTTCACTGGCCCCGGGTTTTACTTCTACAATAACTGAACCTGCATCATAGTCCTTATCAGGAGAAACAGTTAGTCCAGATATTTGGGCTCCATAATAATACTGCTCATCATCCCAGATTAAATCAGGTGTAATTCTTATATCATCAAACCATGAATCATCAGCGACAATATCTCCATTAATTTTACTCACGCCACTATCAATTATTTTTTTTGCAAAATCATTTAAATCACCAGGTAATAAGGTGGGGTCACCTTTACCTTTTAAATAGAGATCACCTTGCAGTGTAGTACCATTCACCGGATTATCCGTTAAAATTTCAGTTTTGAATGTGTGATCTCTCCCAAGTGTAGACATTGCTGTAGCACCAGTAAACAATTTCATATTTGAAGCTGGGTGCATCCGGGTATTCCCACTATGTTCATAAATAATTTCACCGGTTGCAGCAGATCTGATACTGATTCCTATTATCGCTCCTGCTAAATTTGGTTCGCTTTTAATGTACTCATCTATTTTTTGCTTTAACGGCGTCGGCTTATTACTTGTGGGTTCTTGCGTTACCTGTGGTTTCTCGAAAACACTCACGTCCTTCACCTTGTTAACAGTATTTTTGTCGTCAGCAGGGGCTATATCTATTAAAATAACTACTATAAAAACAAATAAAATAGCGAAAATTATTCTGACCATTTTCATGAATTTCACCTCAACTCTTTAAAACGTTTTTTTATAAAGGAATTCAAACAAGTATAAAGTGTAGGTTTACAAACCTTACACTTATGCGGAAAGAAAGTTTTATACTTTCTTTCCTCTCAAAAAACGTGTGTACATCCTACAATTGTAACATAGACATTAAGTTCGAAATAGCCTTCACGTTGTTTACATGATCCCCATCCCTGAATACAGAGTTATTACTTAGAGAGGTTGTTCAAAAAGTCCGACAAAAATGACACATCGAATTTCTTGCTAGCTTTTCGGTCCTATTTATCCTTCATTTTGAAATTTTGAACACGGACTATAATTACTTATTTTGTAACTATACATTTTCTTAACTAGTTCCTTCATTTAGGGCTTTACGTACTTCACGAACTAACTTCTTTCAATATAGCCCTTTATACATTTGATATAACTTGGGATTCTAAATGCCTTTTTATAGCTTTGCAACTTTAAAAGCCATTATATCCAAGTATATATGGTAAGTAAGTCCAATGAACCCTGTTATCCATGCAAATATAGCAACATATACCATGAACTCCGGAATTATGGTTAAAAATGGTGTCTCCAATGCTTCAGATAATTGAAACGTGCTGGTGGTATACATAGAAAGTGGGAACACCATCCCCCAAAATTGCGGATCATACCTAAATGGATAGCGATTATAAATGTGGCGCCATATCGTAAGTATAAATAAGAGTGGTATCCACCAAGTGCCAGTTATCCAGAAGAACAACGTGAATCCTTTCAGAAATGGGGTGATTTCATCGAGCAGGAGCCAATAATTGGAATGCAGTATTAGCGTAGAACCCGCTAAAGTTGTTATAGCAACTGCTCCCATGTTAATCCAATATGGAGGTGTCAGAGCAGCGAATTTGAAATTGACAAAAGTGAATCTGTAAAAAATGAGTGTAATAATATTAAGATATAACATGCACCCCAGAAAATACATACATAAAGTAAAAAACAAAATGATTTCCTGACTACTCTCCACATGAGGTACCAAAAGGGTTCCAAGTATTGAAACTGACTGTGTAGCTACAGCTGCAATTAACCAAGCCCCGTTGATACCTTCAGCAATTGTTGGCTTATCTCTTCTGATAGTGACCGCTGTGAAAAATGTATATAATTACTACCCACAAAATAATTGCTAGAACCCACAAATAAATAGGTAAGGAATAGATTTTACCAACAATTATTAGCTGACTTCCAAATACGCTTGTGCCAGCAACTAGTGTAAAAAAACCAGGACCAAGTGTATGGCTTGTCAAATCTTGCTTCACTTCAGGAAAAAAGCAAACGAGACGAATAATCGTCAGTAGCCACAGTGTAATATAGGCAGCTATATTAATTTAAAATAATGTTGTAGAAATAAACTCCATTCCAAACAGAGATGTTCCAATTGATAATGCCCCAGTAGCCATAACCAATGCGAAATAACCCGGAAAAAGATCCTTTGCTTGTCGTTTTAAAAAGGTAAACATTATTAATTAACCTCCAAAATAAGAACATTGTACATCCATCCCCTATCTTATCATTATCTCTTGGTTTGTAATCCTCGTTTTTTTAAAAAAACTGTATATGGCAATCTTAAACGCGTTAGTTAAGGTGAGATAAAAATTATACTTGAGTATAATTCCTATTGTGTATGGAAGAATTGGAGTACAACGTAATAGAACAAGTTCTGTACCGAATACCACAAAAAATCTTTTGTGTGTCCAACATCATCTGGAACAGTCACACTTTTTGTCTATTATTCTGCCACCTGACAATGCTGACATTTATGTTTCACTTCCATTGCTTGAAAAACTCAACCAAATTGGAGACCAGCAAGTGGAGTACACGATGTGACAGTGGTAACAAACTTTAAAAAGAATACTAAATCCCAGAAACGTGTTCCTCAAAAGGATTTTAAAGAGCGGCTTTTTAAAACACCCTTAGAGGAAAAGTTTAAGGATGTGACTAATTTAACAGTCAATTTCCTAAGTATAAGATATAGTTAAATAAATCATAAATCAGTTGAGGGGGTAAAAGATGCTTACAGGTGCTATTCTTGTCGGGGGTAATAATGATATTGTGGACGGAACTCTAAGATCATTTTTAACGTTTAACGGTCAAACTATTATCGACAAACAAATTGAAGAAATGAAAAAGATTTGCTCGGAAATAGTAATCGTAACTAATCAACCAAGATTATTCTTGCCATTAGTTGCAAGGGATGTACGGATTATCACAGATTATCACAAAAAAAAGGGGCCTCTTGGTGGTATACATGCTGTTATGTCCCTGGCTAATAACCCCTATTTATGGGTGGTGAGTTGTGACATGCCTTTAATCAAAGCAAATGTAGCCCAATTCATGTTGAATTTATGTTTAGATTATAAGTACCAAGCAGTTTTGCCCGCACTCGTAAACAACACGAGTCCTAAATTATTTCACTCTATTTATCATAAGAGTATCCTGTCAGAAATAGAAGTAGCCTTAACAGCCAACGTCATTAATCCATCTAAACTATTGAATAAAATAAACTCTATTAACCTAGATAAAAAAGTTTTTCTCACAAATGGACTGAATCTTGATTTCTTAAGTGATATAAAATCTTTGACAGGGACATGAGGAATATCGGAGAACAACAACTTTTGCTTAAAAACTAATTTATAAACAAGAAAAATTATTAAGGTGTTGGAGAAATAAGCCTACACCTTATTCTGCCAGTTTAATATAATTGATTTACCTATAACCTGCAAATTCCAAGAGGACATTCCTCGCAACGGCATAAATTCTTTAGCTCAGCTAAGTTTAAAATTTCAATTTGACCGTTTTCGTATCGAATCAATTGATCACGTTTGAATTTGGATAGCATACGGTTAACTGTTTCACGGGTTGCTCCAATTAAATTCGCTAATTCATTATTGGTGAATTTTTTAGTGATACGTATACTGCTTCCAGTTTTAACACCATAGGTATTTGAAGCTCTAATTAACATGGATGCAAGTGCACCGTTTTTTCCATGAAATAGCAAATCTCTGACTTTTAGTTGCGTGTAGTGTTGCATATGACTCATCCATTGGGTAAACTCTATTGCTAAGTCACCGTTCTGCCAAAGAAGAACTTCTAAATCTTTTTGTTGAATCACACCAATCACACACGCATCCATTGCTTCTGCGGTAAAAACACTAATTTGTTTCTGATGTGGATCAAATTCTCCAAATATATCACCAGGAAAAAAATAATACATTGTCAAATCCTTACCGTCTTCGCTCAGCTTTGTAAGCTTTACATTACCTTCTATAAGAAAATATAAATTTTCATTGGGATCACCTTCCCAATAAATGGTTGAACCTGAACTGTACTTCTCGGTATACATTATTTCCTGCAATTTTTTAAAACAAGTACTAGAAAAATGCGTGGTATTCGTTTCAACCGCTAATTTACTGACAACACTCATTTGTATTACCTCCTTATGATACTATCCTTTTTGTTTCCTAGTATCATAGTTACACTATATATAAGATATTCATTTCTGATAATTAGGGAATTCCCCTATCTTTAACAGATAAAAACCCGGTTATGTCATACATAATCGGGTTTCTAAGTAGTTATGAAAGCATACGTATAACTAAGGCTTGACGATAAGCCCCGTTTTCTATTCTTATCCAGTAAATTTATTTTTTAGCAGTTATGTCACTAAACACACCAGCATATTGCAAAGTTTCTCCAGAATCGTCTGTAATCGCATTAATAGTAAGCCACTCTAAATATTTCTCGCCATCTTTTCGTTTATTCCAAATCTCACCTTGCCAAAAACCTTTACTTTCCAAGCTTTCCCACATTTGTGTGTAAAAGTCACTCGTATGAAGGTCAGAACTTAACATATTTGGATTGTTACCCAGGGTTTCTTCAACACCATACCCCGTGAGTTTTGTAAAGGCAGGATTGATCTTTATAATTTTACCATTTCTGTCTGTAACCATCATGCCTAGTGGAGTAGTTTTTAAGATTTTATAAGAAAGAGATAATTTATCATTATAAAACATCCAAATTACAATTATTAAGCTTGCTAGAGCAACCTGAGATAAAGCCATAAACCCTATTGCATAGTGCCCAGTTAGATTATAAAGAGTTGTCAATATAAGTGGTGGGAAAAATCCACCAAGCCCACCCATCGCGGAAACTATACCATTTGCAATTCCTGCTTGTTTGTTGAAGTACATTGGGACAAGCTTAAAGATAACTCCGTTTCCAATTCCTGCCGCTACTGCAATACTTAAACAACCGACTGTATATAAATTTATAGATGGTGCGAAAGATAAAAGCAAAGCTGCAAGGGTAAATCCTGAAAATACGTACATTAAAATAATTAGTGGTTGAAATTTATCCGCGAGCCAACCACCAAGTGGACGTAAAAATGTTGTTAATGCAATGAATCCAGCAGTTCTAAGACCAGCATCCACATTATCCAAACCAAAGTTGTTAACGAGAAAGTTTGGCAAATACACTGTAAAAGCTACAAAGGAACCAAATGTTACAAAATAAAATAAGCAAAAAAACCAGAGTTTTTCATTACGGTAAACGCCTTTAATTTGTTGTAGCAAAGGAGTCTTAACTTTAACTTCTTGTTTATCACCAAAAAATAAGTTAGCCAGAATAAATATACCCAATAAGACCATATATAACTGAACTGTCAACGACCAGCCTAGTTGCCCAGCGATTACAGGTGCTGCGAATGCTGTTAAAGCTGTTCCGATGTTCCCTACTCCATAAATACCATTTACGAAACCATGACGTTCCTTTTCATAATACTTAGGTAAAGATGTAACACCAACTGCAAAAACTGCTCCCCCAATTCCCAAAAATAGTCCACCTACTAGTAAATCCGCAAAAGAATCTGCGATACTTACATAATAAACTGGGAATAATAAAAGAATAAAACTAATAATGAATATCTTTCTTGCTCCAAATATATTAGCTAAGTAACCCATTGGGATCCTTAATAGCGACCCTAATATTACAGGAGTGGCTGTAACCCATGACACTTGCTGTGGGGTCATCTGTATATCATCTATAATAAATGTCATTAGTGAGGATAAAATTACCCACACCATAAACCCCATGACTAAATTCATAGTTTGTAATGGTAATTGAAGTTTTCTAATCATTTACTCTTACCCCTTTCTTAAATAATATTCCATTTTGTTGGTTTTTACTTCCTTTTATAAATTTGTTAGTAATGACTTGCATCAAGTTTTACTCCTTTTTGTACCAAAACATTTACTACGTTCTCACTATTCTCTAGATTGGTAATCTACTTACCCCTGATTCAGGCGTTAAGTATATTGCTAGGACCCTGATATGGTTGTTCTCAATTTAACAACTCCATAAATATTTTGCTATAAGTATTTTCTTTTATTATCATATTCGAGATTTAAATTATACACTGTGATTTTTCTCACAGTACCTTTTGAAAAAAACAGGTACTATTATAATGAACCAAAAAACTGGAGGGATAATGATGGACAAAATGTTTAATATAGAGTCAAAGACTGGTGACATGGTAGTTAAGTTCCCGATGGCAAGTCAAGTATTGAAAAAATATAAAATCGATTTTTGTTGTGGAGGAGATCGCCCTATTGGTGAAGCTTGCGACAAAAAGAACCTCAATAAGGAAGAAATTGTTAATGAAATAAACGATTTATATACTTCCACAGCTGCTTTACATGACAGTCACGTGAACTGGACAGAAGAAAGCTATAACAATTTAATTGATTATGTCGTTAATACTCATCATGCTTACCTAAATCAAATCCTGCCAGAGCTAAGCGGATTTGTCACCAAGGTATATCGTGTCCACGGAAATAATCAGCCTGAACTCTCAGAAATCTTTTCATTGTTCCATAAATTAAAATCAGAACTTGAACATCATTTAATTCAGGAAGAAACAACTATCTTCCCAAAAATACAGGCATATGAACAAGAGAAAAATAAAACTCTTTTACCTGATTTAGTTAAATCCATTGAAGTATTAGAAAGTGAACACGAGGATGCCGGCAACATTTTGTCTCAACTTCGTGAAATTACAAATGACTATGAACTTCCTCAAGGAGCATGTAAAACGTATCAGTTAACATATCTAAAACTAGAAGAACTGGAATCGGACATTTTTAATCATGTTCATCTTGAAAACAATATACTTTTCCCAAGACTAATTGAGGAAAGTGCTTCCTAACATAGATAGTAATATAACTATAAGCAGGCAACCCGCATAGGTTTGTCTGCTTAATTAGTTTTACATAAGTTTTTTCAAAAAGATTGTTGTTGTGGTCACAAAATCTATAAACTGCTGTTTTTTTATCCTACTAAGCTTTATTAGATTGATGCGGTAATCCAGGACTTTGGAAAACACTGACGGTTGATTCCATCGACGAGGAACCACGAGCGACTGGAAGTGTATTTCCGTAGCAGTAAGTTACCTCGCAGTTTTTATCAACTACGAGAGTTAAGGAGCAGTAAAGCTTAATCCTCGTATAAAAACCGGAAGCAAAAATTGCTGGCTTCCGGTTTTTCACCAAGACTATCCTATACTTGAGATTGACCATCTAACCTTTTTTTCTGAATCCTGATCTTGAACGATATTGTTGAGGAGCTCGCATTGGATAATTTACCGGTAAACTGTAAAAATGAATTAAACTAGTAAACGGAATTGAAGCAAACAATGCAAAAGCTGATACAACATGTAGTTTAAAAATAAAAGGTACGCCTTCCATTAGTTGATAATTAGGTTGAAAAACAAATAAACTACGAAACCAAGGACCTATCGTTGTACGGTATTCATACTCAACAACTGTTGTATTATAGATGATTGTCATATAAACACCCATCCCCGCAACAACAAGTAACGAAATGACAGTAAAAAAGTCTGCAAACGTTGCATGAATACGCACACGATCAACCGTCATTTTCCTGATAAGTAATATGACCAGGCCTACAACTACCATTAAGCCAGCAATCCCTCCACCATAAATCGCTCCCATGTGGTACAAATGGTCAGTAATACCTAAATACTCATAGACAGCCTTTGGTATTACCATTCCCATTATGTGACCACCAAAGGCAAAAACTATTCCCCAATGAAACAAGGGCGAACCAATTCTCAACCATTTTTTCTCAAAAAACTCTGTGGATGGTGCAGCCCAGCTTAATTGGCGAAAAGCATATCGATAAAGTAACCCAAAAACCATTATTGTTAATGTAATGTACGGGAAAATGGTCCACCAAAAAATAGCGGTCATTTCACATCCCCCTCTAGTTTAAATTAGCACATCTATGTTCATTACTGGTACATGATTGGATATGGTAACTCTTCCAAATCGGCTTCTTCTCGTTCGAATTCCAGCTTTTCTACTTCTTCTTTTGTTGGTTCTGGAAAAACGTGTCGCATTAAAACCAGAAGAAATGGAGCATATGGATTATTTTCTGGTATATTATTCAGCATTCGTTGAAAAGCAACTGCAAGTCGCCTTTGAAGCCTTGTATGATCGTTATCTGCGGGTGACACTGCTAAGAATTCCAATAGCATAGGAATGTAATCTGCTAATTCGCCTTCTACCCGCTCAAATCCGGCTTCATTGACCATTTTTTGCAGTTTTATTAATGCTGCTCCTCGTTTACTGCTGTCACCAAGCTCATGTGCTGTTAGATACAGACCAAGCTTTGATTTTAAATCAAATGTAGCCACATACAATTCTTGAATCTCTTGTAATGTTAAACCATATAAAGGAATGAAAATTTCCTCTAGTTCATTCATTAACTGTTTAGAAGAAATATTTTCCGCAATTATGTTACTGATTTCTTTTTTATCCTTATCAAATGTTTCGTCTGGATAACTTAAAATTCTAGAAGCAATAGCTATTAATGCTCGTTCTTGTTGGTCCAAAGCTTAATCACCCTTTCCAGGTTACCACACCTTCAGGAGGTGCCAGTTCTTCTATACTACAAGCTCCTTGTTTATAGAGAAGATCATCATCCATCTCTCTTCGGCCTGTAGGAATAACGAAACGCTCATTGTACTTTGCTACTCCTAACAAACGAACCATGTCCTCAATTTCGTCTGGTGTTGTACCTGCAACTCTTACTAATTCACTTGATCTAAATTCATCAACACCACCAACCGTTTTCCCTCTCATATGAACGCGCATTGCTGTTAATTTCAAAAGTACTCTTCTAATTACTTCAGTATCTCCAGCTGTCAACAACGAAGCAAGGTATTCCATTGGTATTCGCATTTGGTCTACTGCGGGAATATAACCATCTGTTTTCAACTCATCTTCATTTGTAATATGGTTCATAATTGGGCTAAGTGGCGGAACATACCAAACCATCGGTAACGTACGGTATTCAGGATGCAAAGGTAAAGCTATTTTCCACTTTATTGCCATTTTATAGACTGGTGAATTCTGAGCTCCCTCAATCCATGCATCGTTTATTCCTGCTTTTCTTGCTTCTTCAATTACGTCAGAATCAAATGGATCAAGAAAACATGAAAGCTGCGCTTCATAAAGATCTTGTGGGTCTTCTACAGAGGCTGCACCTTTAATTTTGTCTGCGTCATATAAAACAACCCCAATGTAACGAATTCTCCCTACACAAGTCTCTGAACATATTGTTGGTAGTCCAGCTTCCGTTCTTGGATAACAAAAATTACACTTTTCAGCTTTATGTGTATTCCAATTGTAGTAAACCTTGTGATAAGGACAGCCACTCATGCAAAAGCGCCAGCCACGACACGCATCCTGATCTACCAAAACAATACCATCCTCATCACGTTTATATAACGCTCCTGATGGACAGGAAGCAACACATGATGGGTTTAGACAGTGCTCACAAATTCTTGGTAAATACATCATAAATGTCTTTTCGTATTCCATCGAAATATGTTCCTGCAGTTTCTGAACATTTGGGTCAAGTGGAACTATTTCACTTCCGCCTGCAAGATCGTCGTCCCAGTTAGGTCCCCATTCAGGTTTATCAATATAT
The DNA here is from genome assembly GCF_049310925.1 of Virgibacillus sp. DJP39. Taxonomy (NCBI): domain Bacteria; kingdom Bacillati; phylum Bacillota; class Bacilli; order Caryophanales; family Bacillaceae; genus Virgibacillus; species Virgibacillus sp. DJP39. The sequence continues at coordinate 43,831 of NZ_JBMERP010000008.1, forward strand.
TTACCTGTAATCATCGACTGTGGTCTTGCAACAGGAATATTTTCTGACTTAGGACTATTAATTAAGTGCTCATAATCATAGGTCCAAGGCTCATAATAGTCATCCATACTTGCCATATCCGGGTTATAAAATATATTTGCAAGCTTTGAAATAGGACCACCAGCTTTAAGTTTAAGTTTCCCATTCTTAAGCTCCCAGCCGCCTTTGTAGCGATCTGTATCCTCCCAGCTCTTCGGATAACCTGGACCAGGACGAGTTTCCACGTTATTGAACCACATGTATTCTGTACCCGGTCGATTTGTCCACGTATTTTTACACGTAACAGAGCAAGTATGACACCCAATACATTTATCCAAGTGCATAACCATCGCTACTTGTGCTTTAATCCTCAAGCCAATCGACCTCCTTCAATCCTCTTATAACTGCAATTGTATCTCTTTGATGTCCAGTTGGACCATAGTAGTTAAATCCATAACTCAGTTGTGAATAGCCACCAATCATATGTGTTGGTTTTAACGATATTCGAGTTACACTGTTATGCGTACCACCACGTTTTTTGTTGATTGCAGTTGCTGGTACACCTAATGTTCGATCCTGCGCATGATACATATACGCCATACCTTTTGGAATTCGATAAGTCAGTACAACCCGAGCAGCTATAACTCCATTACGGTTATATACTTCAATCCAGTCGTTATCTTTAATGTCAATGGATGCACCATCCTCTTCATTCATCCACACTGTCTGCCAACCTCTGAACAACGTTGACATATTTGTCGTATCTGTGAACATGGTGTGAATTCCCCATTTTTGATGAGGAGTTAAGTAACGTACTGTGATTGATTTCCCATTGTTTTCTACTTCTTTTTCATTTTTTAAAAACGGTCCATGCGACAATGGTGGTAAATAAAGCGGTAACCCTTCACCAAAATCAAGCATCATTTCATGGTCTAAATAAAAACTTTGTCTTCCTGTCAGTGTTCGCCATGGAATGTTGTATTCCGTATTAACCGTAAACGGCGAGTAGCGTCTGTTGTCCTTCTCAAGACCACTCCACACAGGAGTCGAAATAGCATGACGAGGTTGAACAGTTAAGTCATGTAAGGTAAAATCTTCTTCTTCACGTCCCTGTGCGATCTCAGCTAGCTTTTGACCGGTTTTGACTTCAAGGGATTTCCATCCAGCGACAGCTCTTTTCCCATTTGTTGCACCAGACATAAGCAGAATTGCATCTATTGCCTGTTTATCGGTATACAAATCAGGATTTCCTTTACCGATTCCTTCTCTTTTTGAAACCCCAACACGGCTTAACAGTTCCTTGTAAACTGGTTCACCAGGGATAATAACTCCTTTTCCACCATAACCTTTCTTAATCTCAGGTCCTATTGTAGTCATTTGTTGATGTACGTTAGGGTAATCCCGCTTTACAATTTGGAAGTTAGGCATTGTTTTTCCTGGAATTGCCTCGATTTCACCTTTGCGCCAATCCTTTATTTTCCCAAGTGGCTGCGCAATTTCACCTTTTGAATCATGTCCAAGTGGTGTCATCATTAATTCTTCAGTTTCAGGCAAATGTTTTTCAGCAAGTTTAGAGAAAACCTTACCTATTTCACGAAAGGTATCCCAGTCACTTTTTGCTTGCCATGGAGGTGAAATAGCTGCATTAAATGGATGAACAAACGGATGCATATCTGTACTACTGATATCGAATTTTTCATACCATGTTGCAGCAGGTAAAACAATATCAGAGAACAAACCTGAACTCGTCATTCTAAAATCGATACTAACCAGAAGGTCAACCTTCCCAGTTGGAGCCTCTGAATCTACCTTTACATTTTCAGGTTGCCATGAATTTTCAGTATCTCCCAGGATTTGGTTTTCCGACCCAATTAAATGCTTAGCGAAATACTCGTGTCCCTTTCCGCTATCACCAAGTAAATTTGATCGCCAATTGAAAAATACTCTAGGGAAGTTCCTTGGATCGTCTGGATTTTCAATTGCCCATTCTAGCTTTTTGTCTTTTATCTGTTCTACTACATCATCAATAATTTCCTGATGATTCTTTGCCCCCCGTTCCTTACTTTCCTTCACGATATCTATTGAATTTTGAGTGAACTGTGGGAATGACGGTAACCAGCCGAGTCTTGCCGAAAGAGCATTGACGTCGGCTGGGTGCATAGAATTGTATTTCCCACCCCAACTTGATTGCTCCTGGTTTATTTCTGCTTCATAACGAAATTGATCTGTTGCAAAGTAGAAAAACGACGTTCCGTTTTGCAATCGCTGTGGCTTTATCCAATCATTCGCAAATGCAACTTGTTGCCATCCTTCAAGTGGTCTTACTTTCTCCTGACCAACATAATGCGCCCATCCACCGCCATTAACTCCTTGTGAACCTGTCAGAAGTACAAGATTTAGTATACAACGGTAAATTTGATCACTATGATACCAGTGGTTCGTTCCACCACCCATTGCAATCATGGACTTCCCTTTTGTTCGTTCTGCATTGTCCGCAAATTCTCTGGCCACTTGAATGACCTGATTCTTATTGACTCCTGTAATACTTTCCTGCCAAGCTGGAGTATATGGTTTTGGATCATGATAATCAACTGGATAATCACCAGCTAGCCCTCTGCCAACGCCTGCATGTGCCATCATCAAATCATATACGGTTGTCACCTTAAGTAGTTTTCCATCTTTATCCTTAATATGTTTAACTGGTACTCCACGCCTAACCGATCCACCATTTGCCTGAGCAAAATCTGGAAAGCTTACCATCGCAGTTTCATCAGACTTTTTAATGAAGCTTAATTCTGGATCTATTAAACTTCCATCCTCTTTCTTTAACTCAAGGTTCCACTTTTTATCGTCGTCCCAACGAAAACCCTGGCTTCCATTCGGTGCTTCTACCTGGTTCGAATTATTATCCCAAACTAGTGTTTTCCATTCTCCTAAAATGTGATTATCATCTACATCTGTTGTACGTAGAAAGCGGTCAGAACGACAGTCATCATCTGTTTCATTTAATGTCACCAAAAATGGTAAATCCGTGAATCTTTTTGCGTAATCAATAAAGTAAGGTGTTTCTTTATCGACATAAAACTCCTTTAAAATTACATGCGTCATTGCCATAGCAAGGGCCCCATCTGTACCTGCTCTAGCCGGCAGCCATATATCAGCAAACTTTTCATATTCTGCGTAATCTGGACTCACACCAACAACTTTTGTCCCATTGTACCTCGCCTCTACCATGAAATGAGCATCAGGCGTTCGGGTTTGAGGTAAATTTGTGCCCCAAATGATGAAGTATTTCGCATTATACCAGTCAGCACTCTCAGGAACGTCAGTCTGCTCTCCCCACACTTGTGGAGATGCTGGTGGTAGGTCAGCATACCAATCATAAAAACTTAAAATGGTACCACCGATTAGAGACAGAAATCGTGTTCCTGCTGCATAACTCACCATCGACATTGCCGGAATTGGACTAAACCCTACAACACGGTCGGGACCATATTTTTTAATCGTGTAAATGGAAGCACTGGCAATAATCTCACAAGTTTCCTGCCAACTCGCGCGAACAAACCCACCTTTTCCTCTAGCGCTAACATACTTTGCTCGTTTTTCTGGATCATTTGTAATGTTCTCCCATGCTTCAACAGGATCAAATCCCTGTTCCCGCTCGGCTTTCCATAAATTGAACAGTTCTCCTCTTATGTACGGGTATTTCACTCTAATAGGACTGTATGTATACCAGGAAAAACTTGCCCCTCTTGGACAGCCACGTGGTTCATATTCCGGAAAGTCATCTCCGGTTGTAGGATAATCAGTCTGCTGTGTTTCTGAAGTTATTATTCCATCCTTCACATAGACTTTCCAGCTGCAGGATCCTGTACAATTGACACCATGTGTAGATCGGACAACTTTATCATACTGCCAACGCTTACGGTAGATATCCTCTGCATCTCTTGGGCGTGTACTTTCCTCAGTCCAACCATCGTTAATTATCTCGCCTTTTCTCAAATGCTTTAACGTTTGAAATAGTTTGTTATTTTTTCCCACCGTTTATGCCATTCCCTTCGAATAAAGCTTCAATTGGATTAAACCGTTCACCCATAATTCGAAAACTACCAGATCCCTCTTCCAATTCTTCAAGAAAGATCCTCAAGCTTGGAGCATTAGCTGCAACTAATATTAATCGCTCTAACGTATCTAGTTCCTTCATTTGGTAAATAGCATCGATTATACCAGTAGATAAATCACCAAACCGCATTCGCAGTATTGCAATTAAGTCTTCACGGTCCTGAACAAAATTTGCATCATCCTCAAATGAAAACATTAAATTCCCCTCCCACTTTTACATTTTAATCATTTTGTAGTAATCAGCAATCATCGCTTGCTTACACGTTTCTCCAATATTTTTAATAAACTCGGTTACATTATTGTCCTCATTTTCGATTGACTCAAAAGAAAAAAATACAGACTCCTTGTGGGAAAAATCATTACCGAATCGAATAAGCAGCTGATATCCAGTTTCCTTTTCAGTAGCATTCGCTTGGATATCATAAGGATGGATATGTACTTTTTCCAATTCTGTCACAAGAAGACTGTATAATTGAGGTGATACTGATCTTAAAGAACGTTCGGATTGGTTTTCTTTTTCCTCAGAGACCATGTGCAACCCTCCAATTTATTGATTAATGGTTTGGAAGTAATTTTTCTTCCTCCTGATTATGAAGCAAATCTACCAGGATTAAGGCTTGAAACCGCTGAACTACTTTATCACTTACCCCTTCATCATCCAGTAGTTCTTTAATTTCATTAACTAACATTCTTAAAAGATTATGATCACGTGTTAATGAAATAATAGAATCCTCTAACTCGGGAGAATAATTAGTTAATTCTTTATATAGTCCCTCTTCCTCAGATTCAGCGTGTTGTAAAGTTCTGGTTTCCCAGTGTTCAACAGCAACAAATGCTACCTCTAAGGCCTTGTCAAGTTGATCATTCGCTACCAGATGATCAAGTAGTTCTGTGAGTTCCGTTGCTTCAACTAATGCAGCTTCATGAATAGCAGAGTGACTGTCTATACTCTTTAATGCTGGTCCTGACAAATTAAATCCTTCCTTTCTACATTGTATTATGTGTTTAAAGTGGTAATTTTATCCCATTTCACTAATATCTGACACACATATTGTACCGAAGTCAGACAACTAAGGATGTGATATTGGTCACACCCTATTTAGGGTATTGTGTCTTTTGCCACAAAGAAATCACCCTAGTGCTCAAAGACAGTGCACTAGGGTGATTTCTACAAATGTTACCCACCGATGTAGGACATTTCAATTTTTTGTTTTTTTCTTTCATTTACTGTTTCCGTTGTTCTGATTTCAGAATATCTGTCGCTTCTATTTCCCCATGTCTGGCTGACTATTTCCTCCAAATCAAGATTGCTCGCACCGTTTCGAAGAGGTGTATGAATATCTGTTCCTGCTACCGCAAACAGGCATGTATAAATTTTTCCGTCAGCGGATAAACGCGCCCTTGTACAAGATGAGCAAAAAGGTGCAGTTATAGAAGAAATAATTCCGTACTGATCTCCGGTTTCTGTGTTTCGATACAGCGTTGCGACCTCTCCATAATAATTTGGGTCAACTGGTTCTAAAGTCATTTCACTTTGAAGCGTTTCAAGTATCTCTTTCTTTGATATAACATCATCTAACTTCCAACCATTGGAACTACCTACGTCCATGAACTCGATGAACCGTAATATTATGCTACTTCCCTGGAACATCCGGGCGACTGGTAAAATATCATGTTCGTTAACCCCTCGTTTTACTAGCATGTTAACTTTCACCTCAAGGCCGGCAGCCTGAGCAGCATCAATTCCATCTAGCACCGTTTGAACTTTTACTCCCTTACCATTAATTTCACCGAACTTTTCATCGTCTAAAGAATCCAAACTTATGGTAACGCGGTCTAATCCAGCTTCTTTTAACTTAGCTGCTTTCTTAGGCAATAGACTACCATTAGTAGTCATAGCTATATCTTTTATTTCTGGAATATCGGAGAGCTTCTTAATTAAATGCTCCAAATCTCGTCGCATCAAAGGTTCTCCACCAGTAATACGGATTTTGCTTACTCCAAGCTTTGCAAAGGTTTGGGCAACTCTTGTTATTTCTTCAAAACTAAGAAGTTCTTTTTTCTGTAAAAAGGGATAGTCCGCTCCGAACACCTCAGCAGGCATGCAATACGTACAACGGAAGTTACAGCGATCCGTTACAGAAATTCGTAAATCCTGAAGTGGTCGATTAAATTTGTCAGTAACAGCTAAATTCTTTTCTCTATTCATCTGATCGACTCCTCCTATTATATATAGACACTATTTTCATTATTATGTGGGATTTATTTTAGTTTTAGTAAAAACTTAACTTATAACGCCATATTAATTCATTCCGTACTTTCTTGTTGTGATTTTTTTCACACCCAACGAAAATGTGTCTTTAGATATGTTAACTCCATACTGCTTTAGCTTTTATTATAAATCTGTGCTGTTTCACTTCAAAATAACCAGAGGATTGGATTAATTGATGTATTTGATATAACTCTTTTTCATATCTATTAATACTAAAATCAGGGACCTGCCATGGAATAGCTTTTAAATAATATACTAAAGCACCAATATCGTAAAAGCGTTGCACTGGAAATTCTTCTTTACCATAGAGAAACTCAAAAAAGTGATTCTTGAGCTCAGTTTCTGCTACTTCCATATTCCAATTTAGGAAGTCTTCATTTATTGTTGTCCCAAGATATTTGTTAATATCAGAACAATTACTTCCGCCAACCTGTTGCGTAAGAAAAATACCGTCTTCTCGGACAATCCTTCTAACTTCATTTGGTGAATATGCCGCATGTTTGTTTACAATAAAATCAAATTGGTTTTTTTCGAAAGGAAGATTTGTGTCATCTTTAATAGGGAAAACCCCAACACCTAGTGGCTCCAACCTATTTCTAGCTATTCGTATATTAGGTTCATAGGCTTCTGTTGCACAAACTTTATCCGGAAAGGGTCTTAGCATTGACAAAAATTCACCACCGCCAGTTCCCATATCTAACATAGACTTAGCGCTATGCATTAATGATTTTACCATACTTCCATAGGACCATGAAAGCAACTCACTACCCATACGGCCTGTTTCCGAGATGTAAGAAAAGTCCCACCCTTCAAAGCGTTGGTCAATTGCTTCAAGATAACTTGAGAAAAGCTGGTCTTCTTTCATTCGCTCACTCCCAAAACTGATTATTTTTAGTGGAATTAGTTGTCTGGATAAGTTTTTTTCAAAAAAGTTATGGATTGATCTATCAATGCTGTTAAAATATCTTCGTTAATATCTGCTACTTTGTTTATATACACACAGGCTTTTCCAGTAGTATGTTTACCAAATTCGCCTAATAATTTCTCTCTTTCCTCATCACCTGTCGCAAAGTATAAACTTATTTTTGCTTTTCTGGGTGAAAACCCAACAAGTGGGGCATCACCCTCGTGACCTGACGCGTATTTATAGTGATAAGACCCAAATCCAATAATACTTGCCCCCCACATCTTCGCCTCATGTCCAGTTGTTTCTGTGAATATGTTTAACAATTCATAGGCATCTTCGCGTTTTTTTACGCTATCAACATTTTCTATGAATTCAATTACACTGTGATCAGTTTCTTTCGTTTTTTGTTCATACACAGTAGCCTCACTCCTAATATGATTGAATTTCAAATTGGTTCATTCATCCCGATTCTTGTCCTTTGTTTTTTTGCTTGCTGCCCAAAAAGCCAAAATCACCAATGGGATGGCAATGAAAAACGAGATATTAATATGGCTTTGTGTTAACATCGCCAGAAACAAAAGCCCTGCTATTCCTATTATTATGTATAAACACCCACGTCCAAACGTCTCCATTATTTATCCACCTCCATTTACATATCGGTAAACATCCATTGTCTAATCCCTGAGTCTCAAAATTAAAACAACAACACCTGCTATCCCTATCATAGATGAAATGATTGACTTAAATATCCATCCGTTCTGCAATCCTTCTATTACGCAAACCCTGACTTTTTGAAATAAAGAAGCTTCCGGGACCCAATCTATAACTTCACCAATGCCAAATAAGTTAGGCAAACTAATGATTACATAAGAGAAAGCGAAAACAATTAAAAACCATTTAACAATAAATATCCTGTTTCGCCTCCCATCAATTTTCAATCAGGTTATCCAGTCTACACAACCCAAACTAAAAGAGCAGTTATAACTATACTTTCTAGAAACAGAATAGCAAAGTTCTTTTTTCTGCTAACTTCCTTATTAGATGAGAAAGCCCTAAATATAAAACCAATTATTCCTACTATTATAAAAGTCACCACAAACGTGAGAGAGACCATTAATAATTGCATTCGTATTAACCTCCGTAAAAGTATTTACCTTTTTAAGTTTATGCTATTTTCGTAAGTTTTGTTGCTTTTAATCTTCACAGTTGATACAAACTACGACATTGTGAATTCTTTCTTTTGACGCCGTTCCGGCAGAACACTTCGCTTTCCGCGGGCACGGCCTCAGTCTCCTCAGAAGCAAAGAACGCTTCTTCCGGGGCCTTCGGACTCGCGCTGTTCCCGCAGGAGTCTTCGTATTCTGCCTCCACTAAGATAGAAAGTTGCGCATGAATTCTGTGGCTTTACGGGATTCCTCTTCTTTGAACAGAAACTTATCTAAGCGGAGGAAAAATGCGAGACTCCAGTGGGAAAGGAACAGTCTGAAGACCCCGCAGTGAGCGGTTTTTGCTCCGAGGAGGCTGAAGCGTTCCCCACGGAAAGCGAGTGTTTTTCCGTAGCGCTGAATCAGCCACCAATTTAGTAATTGTTGGTAGGAAATAAATACAGCGCATAAGTTGCAGTCTATAGATTGTATGTCAAAAAAACATGTTATAGAAAACAGCCTACTTTTACTTTATCTCATTTTAACATAACAATTAAACCCTTAATTAGATAACACGATATAAAATACTGTATATTTACAATTCACTTAACTATTTGTTACTATGAGTATTAATTACTATTTAAGAGGTGTTCTGTAAATGAAAAATTCGAGCCTTGTTGAAATCTTATACAATGCACACAATCTCAAGCAACCTATTTCTAAAGAGCGTATTCCAAAGAACATTAGTAAGACAGATGCATACGAAGTCCAGCATTTGATAACTAACAAAAAGGTTGCTGACAACCAGGATATTCTTCTAGGCTACAAAATCAGTTTAACGAGTGAAGAAACACAAAAGTTATTTCAATCAACTACACCTCTTTACGGAGCTTTAACAAAAACAAGCCTTGCTGATGGTATAATTGAACTGGACAAAATGAATGCACCTTTAATTGAAGTCGAATTAATGTTTATTGTAAATGAAAATTTATCAACAGAAGATAGTGATGACGCCATTTTACGAAAAACAAGTATTGCTCCTGGTCTAGAAGTACCGGATTCACGCTTTACAGATTGGTTTCCAAAAATAAGCTTTGGTCAGGTTATAGCGGATAGCGCAGTTGCAGGCAATATCATTGTTGGATCACCTGTAGAAAAAATAACAGTTGACCAATTGGGGGAAATAAAAGCAGATTTACGATTAAACGGCGAATCAATTTCTAGTGGAACATCATCTGAAGTACTTAATAATCCAGTCAATGCAATAAAATGGCTTGTAGATGAGCTTGCAAAAAGTGGCCGTATTATCGAAAAGGGTATGATTATATCTTCAGGCACATTTATTTTGCCAAAAGTACTACAAAAAGGAAACTATGAAGCTAACTTTGATAATGTTGGTAAAATAAGTCTAAATGTAATATAGAATGAAACAAAAAGAATCGCTGCGTCTTAATCACGCAGCGATTCTTTTTTCGACTATTTGTTTCTGCTTTGTATATTCATGTAGTGCCTACCACGGCAGTTTGCAAACTGCCTGCGAGTTGTTGGATTTTCGGTAGTACACCAAGATCCATATTTCCACCGCTAACAATTACTCCACAATGTCTTGATTTTATTTGATCATTGTGAGCAAATAGCGCTGCTAGAGCTGCTGCACCCGCTCCTTCCATCAAAGTCTTGTTTCTTTCAAGCATGTAAATGATGGCAGAAGCAATATCTTCATCAGTAACAGTTACTATATCGTCCACATATTCCCGAACCAATGGCAATGTACGTTTTCCTGGCTGTTTGACAGCAATTCCTTCCGCGATTGTCGATACTGAATCAAGACTTTTCAATTCGCTGTTATGGTAGCTATCATACATTGCTGATGCCCCACTTGCCTGAACTCCAATAATTTTGATGTTGCGATTGACATACTTGGCAGCAACAGCAATCCCGCTGATTAATCCCCCACCACCTATTGGTACAATAATGGTGTCAATTCGATCTTCTTGCCTTAGCATTTCCATTGCTATTGTGCCTTGACCAGCCATTACATCATAATCATCAAAAGGGTGGATATAGACCGCACCATTTTGACTTTGTTTAATTAATGAGGCTTCATATGCCTCTTGAAAAGACTTCCCTATTAAAACAACTTCTGCACCATACGCTCTTGTTGCATTTATCTTAGCCAATGGAGTTGTTTCTGCCATAAATATAGTTGCTTTAACATCTAATTTAGCCGCAGCATGTGCCACTCCTTGAGCATGGTTTCCAGCAGATGCGGTTATAACTCCTTTTTTTAATTCTTCAGGTGATAATTGCATCAATTTAAAGCTTGCACCTCTAAACTTAAACGCACCCGTTTTTTGCTGGTTTTCCATCTTAAAATAAACCTTCTTGCCAACCACTTTATTAGTAGTCGTAGACGTTATTAATGGAGTCCGATGAACAATTGGCGCTAGCCGAACCATCGCACTATGAACCTTCTCACCCGTTAAACAATTCCCAATGAATCCACTCTCCTTATTTTTAATGGTGCCTGGCACATTTACCATTTATTTCCAATTAATTATTCTCAAATGCGTCTATTTTGTCTTGGTGTTGTAGTGTTAGTGCTATTTCGTCCCATCCGTTTAGCAGTTTTTCTTTATGGTATGCTGGGATGTCAAAGTGTATGCTGTTATTCTCTGCGTCGAGAATACGTTGACTTTCTAAGTCTACAGTTAGGGTTAATGTTGCGTCTTCGGCTTGGCGCATCCATTGATCCAACTGTAATTGATCCATTTGAATCGGGATAATTCCATTTTTTAATGCATTATTATAGAAGATATCCGCAAAACTTGGTGCTATGACAACTCGAAACCCATAATCAAGCAATGACCATGGTGCATGTTCTCTAGAGGAACCACATCCAAAATTTTCACCAGCTAACAATATCGAAGCAGTGTTATATTTCGTTTGATTTAATCCAAATTCAGCTCGTTTATTTCCATCATCATCAAATCGCCAATGATAAAACAAAAACTGTCCAAATCCGGTTCTTTCGATTCTTTTTAAAAATTGCTTTGGAATAATCTGATCCGTGTCAACGTTTGTTCGATCTAGTGGGTAGACAAGTCCCGTATGCTCTTTAATAGCCTCCATGATGCACACCTCCTACTTACTAGTTAAACACCCCTACAAATTGACGAACATCTACAAAACGTCCTTCTATCGCTGCAGCTGCAGCCATCTCGGGACTTACTAAATGCGTACGTGCCCCATTTCCCTGTCTTCCTTCAAAATTCCGGTTCGAGGTTGATGCACATCTACCTCCAGGTGGAACAATATCGTCGTTCATGGCCAGGCACATACTGCAGCCCGCTTCACGCCATTCAAATCCAGCTTCCTGAAAAATGATATCCAATCCTTGCTTTTCTGCTTGCAGTTTTACGCTGAATGATCCAGGCACCACAATCGCTCTGACACTAGACTTAACCTGTTTTCCTTTTACAATTGCTGCAGCTTTTTGTAAATCACTCAAGCGGGAATTTGTACAGGATCCGATAAATACATGATCAATTTCTATTGACGTAATTGGCTGATTTTCTGTTAACCCCATGTATTCTAAAGCACGACTAACATCTTCCTTATAGTCTACCTCGCTTAAATCAGGGGTTGAACCGCTAATTGGTACACACATACCAGGGTTCGTTCCCCATGAAACCTGTGGCTCAATCTCTGCTGCATGTATGGTTACTGCCTTGTCGTAAACTGCATCATCGTCAGTAGCAAGTTCAAGCCAATGCTCTGCCAATGCATCAAACGCTTCCCCTTCTGGTACATGTTCTTTTCCTTTTAAAAATTCAATTGTTTTCATGTCAGGGCTGATTAATCCAGCTCTTGCTCCCGCTTCAATCGACATATTACAAACTGTCATGCGTTCCTCCATAGTTAAATTTCTTACTGCTTCACCCGTATATTCTAGTACATAGCCTGTTCCGAAACGCACGCCAAATTTAGCAATAATTGCTAAGATTAGATCTTTTGCTGTGACACCTGGTCCTAAATCACCGTCCACCTGGACATTTAATGTCTTAGGGCTATCCTGCCACAGGGTTTGAGTAGCCAGCACGTGTTCAACCTCACTTGTACCAATCCCAAAAGCCAATGCACCAAATGCGCCATGGGTAGATGTATGACTATCACCACAAACAATTGTCTTTCCAGGCTGAGTTAGTCCAAGCTCAGGGCCAATAACGTGAACAATGCCCTGATCAGGATGATTCATATCTGCCAGTGTAATGTTATTATCCATGCAGTTTTTTCTCAATGTTTGCATTTGTTTTTCAGCAACTTGATCTTTAATAATATCCCGATTTCTGGTCGGAACGTTATGGTCCATTGTTGCATATGTTAAATCTGGGCGGCGTACGCTTCGTTGCTTCAATCGTAACCCCTCAAATGCCTGTGGAGAGGTTACTTCGTGAACCAAATGCAAATCAACATAAAGTAAATCCGGTGTTCCTTCTTCTTTATGAACAACATGTTTATTCCAAATTTTATTAACTATAGTTTCAGGTTTTACCATTTCATCACATCCTGCCTTTAGACATACATACTGCAAATGCTATTTGAAACACTTTTTGTTGTAAGGTTTTCTACAACAATTTCTGTTATTTCTTTTGTACCTACCTGTTTACCACCCTTTATGTTTAAATCAAGGGTGTGATAACCTTGTTCAAGGCATTCATTAACAGCTTTTTCAATTTCACTCGCTTCCTCTTCCATTTCAAATGAGAATCTAAGCATTAATGCTACGGACAAAATCATACCCAATGGATTAGCAATTCCTTTACCTGCTATATCTGGTGCAGATCCATGAACTGGTTCATAAAGACCAACACCATCTGATCGGACACTGGCTGATGGTAGCATCCCTAAAGATCCTGTTAATACGGACGCCTCGTCACTTAAAATATCACCGAATAGATTTTCAGTAACGATTACATCAAAACTAGTAGGATGTGTAATTAACTTCATTGCCGCTGCATCGACCAGCAAATGTTCAACTGTTACATCAGGGTATTCGTTGCTTTTCTCATTCACTATTTCACGCCACATCTTACTGGACTCCAATACATTTGCTTTATCAACAGATGTCAACTTGTTGTTTCTTAATCTGGCACTCTGAAAGCCTTTATCGATAATACGTTCCATTTCATTTCGTTGATAATAAAGGGTATCGACAACAATATTACCATTGTCACGACGTTCGCTTGGTTTACCAAAATAAAGTCCACCTGTTAACTCTCGAACGATTAAAATGTCACTGCCTTTTATCACTTCTTCTTTTAGTGGCGAGGCATGCAGTAACGGTGCGAAACCTTTAACTGGCCGTAAGTTAGCAAATAATCCAAGCTTTTTCCGAATTCCAAGTAACCCTTTCTCTGGTCTCAGGTGCCCAGGAAACGAGTCCCATTTCTCCCCTCCAACAGCTCCAAGCAGAATAGCATCTGCAAGCTGACATGCTTTAACGGTATCTTCCGGTAAAGGTGTGCCATAGTTGTCAATCGCGTCACCACCAATTGCATGTTGATAAAAGGTAAAGCTGTGGTCAAATTCACTCGCGATCGTATTTAATACCAGTTTTGCAGACTCCATGATTTCCGTGCCAACACCATCACCTGGAAGCAGAACAATTTGTTTATTCATTGGTCATCCCTCCGCTTTCCTTTTTATTTGACTACTTCTTGATGGTTAGTAGAATTCTGTTGAACAATATAACGATTTACTGCATTTAAAAATGCATTGGCAGAAGCTTCAATAACGTCCTGTGCAGATCCTCTACCATTCACTGCGAATCCATTAACAAGCAATTGAACATGTGATTCTGCAATAGCATCCTTGCCACCGCCAACAGATTTAAGCTGATAATCTACCAGCTTTAAATCCTCCTGAATCAATGAATCTAATGTTTTGTAGACAGCCTCGACACTTCCCTGTCCTGTGCAAGCTGATTGCACTGTGTTCCCATCTGGTGTTTTCAAAAGCACTGTTGCAGTAGGGATATTTGCAGTTCCATATTGAACCTGGAACATCTCCATCTTGTATTTGTTTACAGAAGCCATTTCTGTTTGAATTTCCATTAAAATGGTTAATAAATCGTCGTCAGTTACTTCTTTTTTATGATCAGTCAGTTCCTTAAACAGATCAAATGCTTCTTTTAACTTTTCCTCTGTTAAGTTAATGCCAAGTTCCTTAACCTTATCCTTGAATGCATGACGCCCAGAGTGTTTACCAAGGAACAATGTGTTTGAAGCAACTCCTACCATTTCAGGTGTAATAATTTCATAGGTCGAAGCATGCTTTAATACGCCGTCCTGATGGATACCTGCCTCATGTGCAAACGCATTTCTACCAACTACTGCTTTGTTTGCCTGCACATACATACCAGTCAATTTTGCAACAAGGTCGCTCGTTCTCTTAATTTCCTTTAAATTAAGTCCTGTATGGAAAGGATAGTGGTCTGAACGAATCTTTAATGCAACTGCCAACTCTTCAATAGCAGCATTACCAGCACGCTCACCGATTCCATTAATCGTCCCCTCTATCTGTGTTGCACCATTTTCGACAGCTGCCAATGAATTAGCTACCGCCATTCCCAGGTCATTATGGCAATGGCAAGAAAGACTAACACGGTCTATATTGGGCACTGTTTCCGTGATAAATTTAAACAATTTTCCATACTCTAAAGGTGTCGTATATCCCACTGTATCAGGAAGATTAATAACAGTAGCTCCAGCATCGATAACACGCTCGATAATCTGAGCCAGGAAGTTCCAATCTGATCGTGACGCATCTTCAGCTGACCATTCTACTTGTGGAAATCTCTGTCTGGCGTACGACACCATTTCTACAGCAGTATCAATTACCTGCTCAGGAGATTTCTTCAGCTTATAGGTCATGTGAATTGGTGATGTTGCCAGAAAAAGATGCAAGCATGGTTCAGCGGCACCCTTTAGTGCCTCCCAGGCAGTATCAACGTCTGACTTTACTGTTCGTGCTAACCCTGTAACAGAAGTGTCTTTTATTGTATCCGCGATTTTTTTTACAGCGTTAAAGTCGCCTTTGGAGGAAGCAGGAAATCCCGCTTCCATTCGATCCACACCAAAGCGTTCGAGTTGTTTTGCAATTTCCAATTTCTCTAGTTGGTTAAGATTCACTCCTGGTGATTGCTCACCATCTCTTAACGTTGTATCAAAAATCTTAATTTTTGACATGTACTTTCACATCCTTTTGCTTAGTTTGTAATGGCTGCTTAACAAAAGGCATTAATTCTCGTAACTCCCTTCCAACCTTTTCAATTGGGTGTTGGTTTTCTTTTGCATTAGTAGCATTAAATTTAGGACGATTGGCCTGATTCTCCAGGATCCATCCTTTAGCAAATTCACCTGATTGTACATCAGCAAGGATTTCTTTCATACGTTCTTTCGTTTCTCCATTGATTACACGTGGTCCAGATACAAAATCTCCCCATTGTGCAGTATCTGAAACAGAGTAGCGCATGTTTTCTAATCCACCTTCATACAGCAAATCCACTATTAGTTTCATTTCATGCATACACTCAAAATAAGCTACTTCTGGTTGATATCCTGCTTCAGTCAATGTTTCAAATCCTGCTTTTATTAAACTGGTAACTCCACCGCATAGTACCGCTTGTTCCCCGAATAAATCTGTTTCTGTTTCCTCCTGGAAGGTAGTTTCCAGCACACCTGCCCTAGCTGCACCAATCCCTTGTGCATATGCTAAAGCCACCTGTGTGGCATTTCCTGTTACATCCTGAAACACGCCATATAATGCTGGAACTCCTGCTCCTTCTTGATATGTTCTCCGTACTAGATGTCCCGGCCCTTTTGGAGCTACAAGAAATACATCAACGTCTGATGGCGGGACAATTTGATTAAAATGAATATTAAATCCATGTGCAAAAGCAATTGCATTTCCTGCCTGTAGATTAGGTTTAATACTTTCATTATAGACAGCAGGTTGATGCTCATCTGGTAAAAGAACCATTACTACGTCCGCAGCACTTACCGCTTCAGCAACTGAAACAACATCAAAACCGTCCTGCTCAGCCTTTTCCTGAGATTTACCAGGTCTTAATCCAACAACTACGTCATAACCACTTTCATGAAGATTTAGTGCATGTGCATGGCCCTGTGAACCATAACCTACTACTGCTATTTTTTTCTTTTGTAATACCTCTTTTTGGATATCTTTTTCATAAAGTACTTTTGACATGACAATCTTCCTCTCCATTTTTAAATTATATTCTTGATCATTTCCTATCCGGAAAATGAATTTAACTCTGTAATCTGCTTTGGCTGCTGTCCTCTTAAAAAGGCTGTAACACCTGTCTTAGTTAGTTCTTTTATTCCGTAAGGTCTTAGCAGTGATATTAACGCTTCGACTTTATCCGGTTTACCGGTTACCTGAATGGTTAGGCTCTCCTTACTTACATCTATTACAGATGCGCGAAAAGGAGCAATGATCCCTTGAATCTCAGCATTTAATTTCCCACTGCCTAACACTTTGATAAGTGCTAATTCTCTTGCAACGATAGCTTTATCTGTAATATCAGAAACCTTAATGACGTCAATTTGCTTATTTAATTGCTTGGTTAACTGTTCTAACTTCTGGCTATCGCTAATTTCCACAACAAGTGTCATTTTCGAAATACCTTCTGTTTCTGAACCTCCCACAGAAATGCTGTCAATGTTAAATTGCCTTTTTTGCAACATACCTGTAATCCGATTAAGAACACCGCTTCTATCCTGGACAGTAGCTGTTATAATTCGTTTCATTTTGTCACTCCTATCATTTCTTGAATACCTTTACCAGGAGCAATCATTGGATATACATTTGAAAGTTGAACAACTCTGCAATCTACTACAACAGGTCCATCATATGCAAAAACATCCTCAAGCATAGCGACTACATCAGCTTCCTTATCGACTTTCAACCCTCGAATTCCATAGCTGTCGGCAAGCTTTACAAAATCTGGATTTTGGGAAAATATCGATTCTGAGTACCTTTCTTCGTAAAAGCTTTCCTGCCATTGTCGTACCATTCCTAACGCATTGTTATTAACAATGATTATTTTTACTGGAAGATTCCTTTCTTTTATGACTGACAATTCTTGAAGTGTCATTTGAAAGCCACCATCTCCCACCACAGATACTACCAAGTCATCAGGTGCTCCAAGTTGAGCTCCAATTGCAGCCGGAAAACCGAAGCCCATTGTCCCCAAACCTCCAGAAGTGACCCAACGGTTTGGTTTATCAAATGTGTAGAACTGCGCTGCCCACATTTGATGCTGTCCTACATCTGTGGTTACAATCGCGTTTCCATTTGAAACGTGATACACCTGTTCGAGTAGCCATTGTGGTGATACTAAACTATCTGATCTTTCATACCACAAAGGATAATCATTCTTGTTGTTTGAAATCTTTTCCCTCCACACTTTATGATCTGGCATTTCTATAGAGCTTTTTAATAACCCCTTTAAAGCTTCCTTTGCATCTGCAACAACTGGAATATTAGTTGAAATGTTTTTGCCGATTTCTGCCGGGTCTATATCGATATGAGCAATTTTTGCATCAGGTGCAAAATGCTCCAAATTACCAGTTAACCGATCGTCAAATCTCGCTCCAATGTTTATTAACAAATCACATTCGTAAATAGCCATATTTGCTGCATAACTACCGTGCATCCCCGCCATTCCTAACGAAAGTGAGTTAGTTCCAGGAAAACTTCCCAATCCAAGCAGTGTATTTGCAACAGGAAGCTGATACTTTTCAGCAAATTCTTTTAGTTCAGCAGAAGCTCCTGAAAATACTACCCCTGCCCCAGCCAGTATCAGCGGTCGCTTAGAGCGCGACAAGGCATCTGCTAGTTTCGTAATCTGCAATGGATTTGGAGTTTTTGTTGGTTGATATCCTGGTAAATTAATTGCACTTTCAACTTTAACTGAACTAGTTGCAGCTGCTATATTTTTTGGAATATCCACTACCACCGGCCCAGGCCGACCAGTTGATGCAATATGAAAAGCCTCTTTTACTACCCGTGGCAGTTCAGCAATATCCTTTATCTGATAATTGTACTTTGTAATTGGTGTCGTAATTCCCATAACATCGGCTTCTTGAAAAGCGTCTGTTCCAATAACGCTGTTTGAAACCTGACCGGTAAAAATAACTAGAGGAACTGAATCCATCATTGCATCTGTTATTCCAGTGATCAGGTTAGTTGCACCAGGGCCTGAGGTTGCAAGTACTACGCCTGGTCTCCCAGTAACACGCGCATATCCTTCTGCAGCGTGAATTGATCCTTGTTCATGACGAGAAAGCACATGCTTAAAAGTAGCTTTACTGCGATATAACGCATCATAAATTGGTAGCACAGCGCCACCCGGATAACCAAATACTAGTTCAACTTCAGCTTCCACTAATGTTTCAATCAGTAAATCAGCACCGGTCCTCGGTATTTCTGTTTGTTTTGTTTCATGGTTAGCTTCAACTTTCACTCTACAAACCTCCTTTGGATATCAATTGCGAAAACAAAAAGACCCTTCTCTGCCCATAATTCCACGTGAATTCAGAATTATAGGGGAGAAAAGAGTCTCTTTTCACGGTACCACCCATGTTTATAGCATTCTCACGAATACTACCTTGTGAGGCTGGCAAAGCAGCCCACTTTGATAACAGGTACATAAAATTGCACCTGACCAAGTCTAGTAGGGATACCGTTCAACTTGGCACTCAGAGATGATGTCAGAACAATGAGTATTTCTAGGCTTCCAGCAACCCTAGATCTCTGTAAATACAAAAAACATGTTCCTTTTTTCTCGTCATCGAATTAATCTTTATTATAATTTATAACATTTAGATAATTGATATTGCCGACAATCATATAACGTTTTAGGAAGGAGGTCAATAGGTATTTGAAAGTTTTTTGATACTTTTGATAAATCTAAATAATTGAATGCGTTTACATCTCTGACAGGATAAGGAATATACAAAAAAAGATTTTTTTTGCTTTTTTTGATAATTCTTTGTCTTTGAACCGAAATAATAATTTTTACATTTGAATTAATCGTTTAAAAAAAATTGGGCAAAAACACAACTTATTTGGGAATATTAAAAGAGCCACCTAGGTACCGCCCCCCCAAAGGTTAGTTTTCAATTCTAACTTTCGGGGGTCTGTACCTATCGGCAGCTCTCCTTATAAAAATATCTATTAGTACAAAAATTAGTTGGAGAACGTTTTATGAACTCGTAAACCATTTCGACTTATTTTTAATGCATCTACTTCGTATTTAGAGAGTTTCCCTGTCATGTATGCAGATACAACTGCTCCTTTTCCTGATGTAGTAAAGGAAATCATGGTTGGACCAGCACCACTTATTACTGTTCCAAATGCTCCACCTTTTTTTGCTTCTTGCTTGATCATGACATAGTTAGGGATAAGATCTGATCGATATGGTTCGTGGAATAAATCACTTTCCATCATTTTTCCCGCTAATGTGTGGTCTCCAGTTAAAATTGAAGCGATCATTACGTTACTTATTGCGCTAGCTTTAGTAGCATTTTTAATTGAAAAACTTTGTGGCAAAACATTTCGTGCTCTGTCGGTTTTCAACTCAAAATTGGGTATGTAAGCAACAATATCGAGATTCGGGGTAGGCATTTTAATATAATCAATGGTTTCATTTTGTGTCATAGCGGTAACGACAATTCCACCAAACAATGAAGCAGCGATATTGTCTGGATGCCCCTCGATTTCCGTACCATATAATAGTTTTTGCTCGTCCGTTAACGATAAGTCACATAGTTGATTGGCTAATTCAATTCCAGCTAAAACTGCTGAAGCACTACTGCCAAGTCCACGTGCCAAAGGGATTTCACTATCCACGATAACCTTACAACCTGGCAAAGTCTTATTATGCCAGTGTGCTATAGTATCTGCTATCTTATAAATAAAATGGTCTTCATAGTCAGTATTCAACGGTAAAAAATGGGAGATATGTTCAATCTCCCATTTTTCCTGTTCATTAACCTGAAGTGTCAAATAACGATTTAATGCTAGCCCAATTGAATCAAACCCCGGTCCAAGATTAGCAGAACTTGCAGGTATGGATATCTTCAGCTGCATCATGTTTTCACCATGTTGGTTATATATTCTGTAACCTTTTTCTCGTCATTTGGCAAGGAGACAGGATCTACAGTCACCTGATCAATTGCTGTCTGTGGGTCTTTTAATCCATTTCCAGTCAAGACAGCTACAACCTTACTTCCTTTAGGTATAGAACCTTCCTTGCACTGCTGAATAATACCGGCAATTGAGGCACAAGAACCAGGCTCTGCAAAAATACCTTCTTTACGTGCCAGTAGTCGAAATGCGTAAGTGATTTCTTCGTCGGTAACAGCATTAATTTGACCACCAGATTCGTCCCTTGCTGCAACTGCGAAATCCCAGCTTGCCGGATTTCCTATTCGGATTGCTGTCGCAACTGTTTCTGGATTTGTTATAATTTTATTTTTAACAATCGCTGCTGCTCCTTCTGCTTCAAAACCAAACATCTTAGGAAGACCTGTTTGCTTCGCGTCGTTATATTCTTTAAATCCCTTCCAATAAGCGCTAATATTCCCAGCATTACCTACTGGAATTGCAAGTATTTCAGGTGCGGAACCAAGCTGTTCACACACCTCAAAAGCTGCTGTTTTTTGTCCTTCCAATCGGTATGGATTCACCGAGTTAACCAGTGTAACTGGCGCATTTTCGCTTAGCTTTCGAACCATCTTCAAAGCGTCATCAAAGTTACCATCTATCTCTACAATTTCCGCTCCATACATTTTTGCTTGTGCAAGTTTCCCTAGTGCTATTTTCCCTTTAGGTATTACGATAATAGCACGCAGTCCTGCTTTTGCAGCATAAGCAGCAGCTGAAGCTGACGTATTGCCAGTAGAAGCACAAATAACAGACTTACTTCCTTCTTCAACGGCTTTTGCAACGGCTAACACCATTCCCCTGTCTTTAAAAGAGCCTGTCGGGTTTGCCCCCTCCACTTTGCCATACAGTTCTATACCTAACAGTTCAGACAGATGCGAGAAGTGTATCAGTGGTGTGTTTCCTTCATGTAGCGTCAAGGTCTTTGTTTCTGCTGTTACAGGTAAATAAGCTGCATAGTGTTCTAATAATCCTCTCCAAGTCATACACCAATTCCTCCTTCAATACGGTAGTGACTTTTTACTTCTTTTACCACACTAGCCTTCTGTAAATCTTCTAAAGCAGTTCTGATTTTCTCAAGATTTGTTTCACGAGTTATCACAATAAATTCAGTTTCACCGTTTTGTTGAGGTGCCTGGATAATTCTATCAACGCCAATTTTTAAATCCGTTAATAAGGTAGAAATTTCTGAAAAGGTTTGAATGTTATTCTCAACCTGTAATCTTAAATAGTAAGATCCAAAACTTTGGTCCGGTGTCTTTAATTTCTTTTCAAAACGTGGTTTTAAAAACTGTCTGGCATTTACATCCAACAACAAGTTTTTAATCACTGCAACAACATCCGACATTACTGCTGTTGCAGTTGGTAGCCCCCCTGCTCCAGGTCCATAGAACATAGTTTCCCCAACTGCATCTCCGTTAACATAAACAGCATTATTTTCATTTTTCACTGCTGCTAATGGGTGGTCTAAACGCAAGAATGTTGGTTGGACGTTCACTTCAAGCTGCGCATCCTGAAAATCTGCAAATCCAATTAATTTCATAGTTAGACCAAGCTGTTTACCTATCTGCAAATCCTCTACTCCTACTCCTGAAATTCCTTCGACCTGAACATCCTCTAACTCTACTGATGTTGAAAACGCAAGTCTTGAGAGGATGGCCATCTTCCTGGCTGCATCCAACCCTTCTACATCAGCAGTCGGGTCTGATTCAGCAAAACCTAGCTCCTTTGCCTCCAGTAATGCATCTTCATAGGAAACTCCCTCATCAGTCATCTTAGTTAAAATATAATTTGTTGTTCCGTTTACGATACCCATTACTTTTTGTATTTTATCTGGTGATAGACCATCTGCCAGACCGCGTATTATAGGAATTCCACCTGCAACACTAGCTTCATAAAATAAATCACAGCCGTTTTCGTGTGCAGCTTGTTGAAGCTCTGGACCATGTAAAGCCATTAAATCTTTATTAGCAGTTACTACATGTTTTTTCACTTTAAAAGCTTCCAGGATATAATTGCGGGTTTCATCGATACCACCCATAACCTCGATAACTACATCAATTTCCGGATTAAGTAGAACATCCTCTGGGTTTGTAGTTAGATACATTGGATCCACTTTTACACCACGTTCCTTATTGACGTCACGAACCAATATTTTTTCAACCTTTACTCCACACCCAAGTTGATGAACAAGTTCTTCCTGGTGTTCGTTAATAATTTGGAAGACACCTGATCCAACAGTTCCTAAACCTAATAACCCTACAGATATATTTTTCGTCATATTTCCACCCCTTCTTTATTTTTAAAAACTCACCTAATTTATTCCTGACTTTAACGTATTACTTAGATTAAAGGAATCATGCAGCACATTAACTGCATCTGTTAGATCTTTTTCATAAATCAATACCCAACTAGCTGTACGACTATCAGTAGATTGCAGGATTCCTATTCCGTTATCCGAAAGTACCTGCAACTTTTTAGAAGCAATTAGGCCCCCTGCCATTCCCCAACCGACAACCGAAACCTTCGCACAGTTTTCGGTAACTTGTGGGGTAAAACCTAACTTGATTAGACGTTCCACTACGGTTTTGGTCCAAGCTTTTGACACCGTGAATAATAACTCAGTTGAAGAAACGTTTTTAAAATCAACTGTAAAATCAGTTCCAGCCATTATCTCTAATACTTCTGAACGAAGTTGGTACATCCCCTTCTCCTTGTTACTACTAATCTTTATTTGGGATAAGCTGGGTACATGTGCTATTCCTATAATCGGCTGTTTAGGAATTTCCTTAATTTTGGCATTTGTGATCAATGTCCCGTCCTCTTTTGAATAGGTAGAGCGTACATGTAATGGTATGTTTCCTTTCATAACAATTTCAACCGCATTTGGGTGAATTACTTTTGCTCCCTGATAGGCCAAATCACAAATTTCTGAATAGGATACAATTTTTAATTGTCTCGCAGATTTTACCATCCTTGGGTCAGCTGTCATTATTCCATTAACATCTGTGAAGACTTCCACTTTCTCGGCATTGAGTGCTACACCCAGAGCAGCTGCGGTTGTGTCACTTCCACCTCGACCAAGGGTTGTGATCTCACCTGAGGATGTCTGACCTTGAAAGCCTGCAACAACAACCACATCATAATCTTCCAGTTCTTGTTTTATACGAGCAGTGTTTACACTTTTAATTTTGGCCTGTGTAAATTCAGATGTAGTTATAATACCAGCTTGTGCTCCTGTAAGTGTAATAGACTTTATCCGGTTATTTTGCAGCTCATTTGATAAAACTACCCCAGCAATTGTTTCCCCACATGACATTAGTAAATCCATTTCCCGTTTCTGGTTAATACCACTAGATTCATTGATAAGACCTAATAGAGTGTCTGTAGCATAGGGATTAGGCTTACGACCCAATGCCGAAACAACAACGACTAACTTATACTTTTTTTCAATTGCATCTTGGATATGAGAAACCACCTGCGTAATACTTTCTGGTGTTTGAAGGGAAGTACCCCCAAACTTTTGAACTAAGATTGTCATTATTACACCTCATTCCTACATTCTTATTTTTACTTAACAGGCAATACTTCTTAACCAATGTGTACTGCGTTTTCCTGCTCCGAGTGGCTATTTGCAAGGTTTCAACCGTCATGAGTATAAAAAAAAATCTCCTCTCCCCAGATCTGAATAAATTCAGTGTTCAGGGGAGAAAAGACTTCATCTTTTTCTCGGTACCACCCATGTTTGTAGCATTCTTACAAATACTACCTTATGAGGCTAAAAATAGCCCAATTTGATAACAGGTACGTGACGCACCTGACCAAGTCTAATAAGAAATACCGTTCAACTCAGCACTCGGAGATGGTATCAGAACAATATGTATTCCTAGGTTCTCAGCAAATCCTAGATCTCTGTAAATACAATCAGATGTTCCTCGTTCTCTTCGTCGATTTAATTTATATTTTTTTATTATGATTGAAACTGTGTTTCCTTATTCTCTCGTTATCAATTTCAATAATTTATGTTGCCGATAATCATATAACGTTTTCCGCAGTTGGTCAACATGTTTTTTAATTTTTTTGATACTTCGGATTAATCTAAAAATAATGTATGCGTTTACAACCCTTATATATCGTGGAATCATCAATCTGAAAAATTTACATAATTTTTTGCGAAAAAATGGCTCCAGCATGAACTGGAGCCATTTTAAATGTCTGTTTAAGATTTGTTTAGAAAGTCTGTTACAGCACCTTTTGATGAGCAGGAAACATTGTGAGCATATTTCCCTAAGACTCCTTTTTTGTAAAGGGCAGGTGCTTCCCAATCAGTACGTCTTTTCTCTAGCTCAAGGTCCGAGACATTGAAAGAGATATCTTTTTTGTCTGAATCTATTGTAACAAGATCTCCTTCTTTTAATAATGCGATTGGTCCACCAACCTGAGCTTCCGGAGCAATGTGTCCAACTACTAGACCGTGGGTACCACCTGAAAATCTACCATCAGTTAATAAAGCAACCTTCTCTCCAAGTCCTTTCCCAACTAATAAGCTTGAGACGGACAACATTTCTGGCATGCCAGGTCCACCTTTTGGACCAACGTATCGAATTACCAACACATCTCCTTCATTGATTTCGTTTTCAAGTACAGCTGTAGTAGCATCCTTTTCTGTATTGAATACGCGAGCTGGCCCGGTATGCTGCTTTACTTTTACTCCAGATACTTTAGCAACAGCACCGCTTGGTGATAAATTACCTTTTAAAACAATTAGTGGTCCATCAGTTCGTTTGGGATTATCGAACGGCATAATTACTTTTTGACCTTCTTCAAGTGATGGGGCGTCAGCTAGGTTCTCGGCAACAGTTTTTCCTGTTACCGTAATGCAGTCCCCATGTAGATATCCTGCTTCAAAGAGAAGTTTCATAACTGCCTGTACTCCCCCAACCCGGTGCAAGTCCTGCATTACATATTGACCACTCGGTTTAAGGTCAGCAAGATGTGGCGTTTTCTCCTGAATTCTATTAAAGTCATCAATCGTTAAATCGACCTGAGCAGCATGAGCAATAGACAGCAAATGCAGGATAGCATTCGTTGATCCCCCTAATGCCATTACAACTGTGATTGCATTTTCAAAAGCTTTCTTTGTCATAATATCTCTTGGGTAAATATCTTTCTCCAGCAAATGATAAACTGCTTCTCCAGCAGCTGAACAGTCTCTTTCCTTGTCCTTTGATTCAGCAGGGTTTGATGCACTTCCAGGTAAGCTCATCCCCATAGCCTCAACTGCAGATGCCATCGTATTTGCTGTGTACATACCGCCACAAGATCCTGCGCCCGGACAAGCCTTACATTCAATTGAGCGTAATTCATCATTGTCAATTTTACCACTGTTATGTTGGCCAACACCCTCAAATACAGAGACAATGTCAATATCCTTACCATTGTGAACTCCAGGTGAAATCGTGCCACCATAAACAAAAACGGCAGGTACTTCTGCATTCGCAATTGCGATCATGCAACCCGGAATATTCTTATCACAACCTCCAATAGCAACTAGTCCATCCAAGCTTTCAGCGCCTACAACTGTTTCAATCGAGTCAGCTATTACATCACGACTAGGTAACGAATAACGCATCCCTTGCGTGCCCATGGAAATACCATCTGACACAGTAATAGTATTAAATATTAAAGGTACCCCACCCGCTTCTCTAGCACCCATTTTCGCACTAGTGGCTAAGTCATTAATATGTATATTACATGGTGTAACCTCGCTCCATGTGCTGGCAATACCTATCATGGGCTTCTTAAAATCTTCGTCAGTCACTCCTACTGCTCTAAGCATTGCGCGGTTCGGTGCTTTCATAGAACCTTCGCTAAACACACTACTATTAATCCGTAAATCTTTTTTCATACAGCATACCACCCTTCTTATCGAACAATTATATGACTAATTTTCTTATTCTTCAATGTATTTATTTCATTAAAATTTTAAAGTCAACAACCACAGTTTGTTAAGCGTTTACAAAATTAAACATTATTTTCTACGTTAACGAAATATATTGACAACTAATACACGTTTGCTATGCTAAATTAAAATTAAACACCAATATATCAGAGCAGAAAACTTAATTTCGACATAAATCAGGTGGTGACAATGAACCCACAAAAAAGGAGAGCAATAGATATGCTACCAGATCAACATTTTCTAAGAATTCCTGGTCCAAGTCCCATTCCACCAAGTGTTCAACGAGCAATGACGCAACCAATGATTGGACATAGGGGGCAGGAAACGAAAGAATTACTGCAAAGAATTAAGCCTAAGCTGAAACCTATATTTGGAACTGAACAAGACGTTCTAATTATTTCAGGTAGCGGAACATCCGGCTTGGAAGCAGCAGTTGTTAATACTGTGAAGCCTGGTGATGAGGTGTTGATTATCGTAACAGGTGCCTTTGGAGACCGTTTCACTAAAATATGTGAAGGTTATGGGATTACCTATCACCGCTATGATGTTGATTGGGGATCAGCCTTAGACCCCGACAAAATAAAGTCTTTTCTTTTAGAGCATCCAGAAATTAATAGTGTATTTGCTACTTATTGTGAAACTTCGACAGGTGTGTTGAATCCAGTTAAAAGTCTGGCAAAGGTTGTTCACCAGAACTCAGATGCTCTGGTTGTCATTGATGGCGTTTCTTGTATTGGGGCTGTTGACGTAAAAATGGATGAATGGGGGATTGATTTATTAGTTACAGGATCACAAAAAGCGATGATGCTCCCACCTGGTTTAACGTTTGTTGCAGCAAGCAAACGTGCATGGAAAGTCATCGAGGAAAACCCGCAACCCCGCTTCTATTTCAATCTAGAAAAGTACCGAGATAGTTTAGAAAAAAATTCAACACCTTTCACGCCAGCATTATCCCTTTTATTCGGATTGGAACAGGTTCTTGAGCTTATAAACGAAGAAGGACTTCAACACGTATACAGTAGGCATCAATTGATGATGAATATGACCAGATCCGCATTCCGTGCACTGGATATTCCTTTGCTAACAGATGACATTGATGCATCACCTACCGTTACAGCTATTAAACCCTTGGATTTTAACCCAGAAGATTTAAGAAAAATAATAAATAAAGAGTTTGGTTTGTCTGTCGCAGGTGGACAGCAGCATTTGAAAGATAAAATTTTCCGAATTGGCCATATGGGTTATTGCTCTCCTGCAGATGTACTACAAATCATCAGTACCATAGAAATCGGGTTAATAAAGACCGGTAAGTCTATTGATCTTGGTGCAGGAACTCGCGCAGCTCAAGAAGTTTACTTAAAACTGGAGGTAGAATAATGACGTTTAACATTTTGATAAGCGATCCACTTAGTGAGGAAGGGATTCAACCGCTCCGTGCAAATGAAAATATGAACATTGAAATAAACACTGCCCTGACCCCCGATGCTTTAGCAGATCAGATTGGTAAATTTGATGCCCTATTAGTCAGGAGTCAGACACAAGTTACGCGTGAACTAATTAGCAAAGCTTCTAAATTAAAAATCATTGGTCGTGCTGGAGTTGGTGTTGATAATATTGACCTTGACGCTGCTACAGAAAACGGGATTATCGTTGTCAATGCGCCAAACGGCAATACAAACTCAGCAGCAGAGCACACGATGGCGATGATTATGTCTTTATCCAGAAACATACCACAGGCGTACCATGCTCTGAAAAATAATCAATGGGATCGAAAAAAATACGTTGGTGTTGAACTTAAAAATAAAACGCTTGGT
The DNA here is from genome assembly GCF_049310925.1 of Virgibacillus sp. DJP39. Lineage (NCBI taxonomy): Bacteria > Bacillati > Bacillota > Bacilli > Caryophanales > Bacillaceae > Virgibacillus > Virgibacillus sp. DJP39. The sequence goes on from NZ_JBMERP010000008.1 coordinate 72,326, forward strand.
GTTATTGGCTTGGGTAGAATTGGAACAGAAGTCACTTACAGAGCTAAAGGTCAGCGGATGAATGTAATTGCATACGATCCTTTTTTAACCGAAGAAAAAGCCGATAATTTAGGAGTTGAGTTCGGTACAGTTGAGGATGTGTTAAAAAAATCTGACTTCATTACTGTACATACTCCCCTGCTGAAAGAAACAAAACACTTAATAAATGCTGATGCTTTTAAATTAATGAAAACTGGCGTCCACATCATTAATTGTGCTCGGGGAGGCATTATTGACGAGGACGCATTGTATGATGCGATTATCTCGAAAAAAGTAGCCGGAGCAGCGCTTGATGTGTTTGAAGAAGAACCATTCCTAGATAATAAATTGTTGGAATTGCCTGAAGTAATTGCCACCCCTCACTTGGGTGCCAGCACTTTCGAGGCACAAGAAAGTGTTGCAGTAGATGTTAGCCATGATGTTGTTAGCTTTTTATCAGGAAATTTAGTTCAAAATCCTGTAAACCTACCGTCTGTACCAAAGGATATTATGGTCAAAATTGAACCTTATTTTAATTTAGCAGAAAAACTTGGCTCATTCCTTATTGGGTTAACGCAAGAAGTAGCAGAGGAAATTAACATCTATTACTCTGGAGCCTTATCAGATGTTGAAGTGGGACCATTAACCAGAAACACGGTAAAAGGACTCTTAAAACGTCATTTGGGTAACCATGTCAACGACGTTAATGCCCTGTTCCTTGCCGAACGTAAAGGCATAACTGTCAATGAAAGCAAAACCTCAAGAGCAAAAGGATTCACCAATCTTATCAGAGTAGAAATCAAAACAAAGTCTGGGAAAAGAAGCGTCTCAGGAACCCTGTTAAACGGTTTAGGGGCAAGAATTGTAAAAGTGGATAATTATAGTGTAGATGTTACACCAACAGGCTATATCCTCGTCGTTCATCACAAAGACCAACCAGGAGTAATTGGTAGAATTGGTAGTCTGCTAGCAGAACAAACGATTAACATAGCAACCATGCAGGTTGATCGATCTGATGTTGGTGGAGATGCTATCATGGTACTCAAAATCGATAAACATTTAGAAGAAGAAGGACTAAAGGCTCTAAAAGAATTAAACGAAATCTACACCATCACCGCCATAGATTTGTAAAAAGAAAAGCGAAAGCGACTGTTCAGAAGCGGACGCATAAACAAGGGTTCGAAAACGCCGGGTTAAGCGTTTGAAGTAACCATTGCTTATGACGGCAGCCTCTAGTCGCTGCAGCTAGACAAATAGAAAAGCGAAAGCGACTGTTCAGAAGCAGACGCATAAAATCGCACACAAAAGGACCAACCTAAATCTATCTTAGGTCGGTCCTTTTTGTCTTTGGCTATCTTGAGTTAATTGATTGCATGTATAATTTGTAAAATTTCTTCAAGCCTAGAAACCTCGTATGTTGGGGAAATGTCACTTTTTTTCTGCTGATAATGATTTATCCATATAGACGTTATATCAACTCTCGATGCGCCAAGAATGTCAGTCATTAGGTTATCTCCCACCATTAGAGCCTCATCCTTCTCAATAGACAAAAGGCCGAGAGCATGTCCGAAAATAGATGGATCTGGTTTTCCTTTTCCAAAACCTCCAGATATCACTACATGATCAAAGTATGGTTCAAGTTCGGGAGACATGTTCAGTTTTGTTCGCTGTAAGTCAGGTGAGCCATTTGTTAGCAATAACAACTGATATTTCCCTTTCAGATGATTCAACACCTTATACGTATCTTCATAAACAAAGGGGTATTTCTTTCGTTCTACAGGGAATATTTCCGCAAGCTTATACCCAAACTCAATGTCATCAATTCCCAGATCCTGTAATCCTTTGTTCCATGCAGTTTTCCGATATGTCGGAACAATTTTTTTTAATTTGCGGAAGTTTTCTTCGTTATCGTTGAAATTACCCCACAGACCTTCAAAAGGATTTATTCCAATCATTTGTGTAAAGGGATACGTATCGTAAGAGGCATACAACAATCGAGCATTCTCCCTAACACTACTTTCCAACTTTTCAGCGTCTACTCCATACTTCTGTGATGCACGTAAACAAGTAGATTGAAACGCTTTCTTTACGCTTTTTTCATCCCACAGTAGAGTATTGTCCAAATCAAACATGATGGCTTTTGTCATCTGTTAATCCCCCATTTTAAGGTTTATGTATATCCTTATTGTACAGCAAACAAATCATTTTAAATTTAATTATTACAACAAGGTACGACTAATCAGCTTTTTCCAGATTAGTCGTACCAATGTCGTAACCTTTCTTATTTTCAAATGCTACCGAACCGAAGAGCTTGATAGCTGTGATGTGACAGGAGCACTCTTCCTTGCTGCCCTATGCCTAATGACTTGCCAGATAAACCAAAGGCCGATAATTAGCCAGATAACAGATCCGATAATCATAGAGGTTGTATACGATAAACCAAAGCCTTCTGGTGCATAAAATATATAGATACTTGTAACCCCAGTCATAAATAAAGCTGGTAAACTACAAATCCAATGAAACTTATGATGCTTTAACAGATACATAGCACCTGTCCATAGCATTACTGTGGCTACAACCTGGTTTGTCCATCCCACATAGCGCCATAGAAAGCTATAATTCATTTGAGTCAACAAGAATGCTGGTACTGCTACAGGAATAATTAATAAGATTAGTGATAATTTACCTTCAAATTTCTTCTTTGTAACCTGTCTTAATAGATCAGCAAGCATCATTCGGGATGAACGTAGTGCGGTGTCCCCTGTTGTAATTGGAAGAATAATCACACCTAAAATTGCGAGAATACCTCCTAGTGTACCAAGGGTTGAAATACTTATTTCATTAACAACTCCAGCTGGTCCACCGGCGCTAAGTGCCTCATTGAGTGCCCCAGTTCCACCAAAGAATGTCATTCCAGCTGCCGCCCAAATCAAGGTAATTACCCCTTCAGCAATCATAGCTCCATAGAAAACCTTTCTTCCTTCACTTTCTTTCTTTAAGGTTCGTGCAAGAATGGGACTCTGTGTGCTATGAAACCCTGAAATAGCTCCACAAGAGATGGTAACCATTAACAGTGGCCACACTGGCAAATTTTCCGGATGTAAACTATTTAACGTAATATTCGGGATTGGGTTATCAAAAAAGAACAATCCTACACCAATTGACACTGCCATAAAGATTAAGATTCCGCCAAATATCGGATAAATTTTTCCTATTACTTTATTAATCGGCAAAACCGCTGCAATAACTAAGTAAGTAAAAACAATCAGGATACATACAGTGAAACTTAGTGGTGTTATTTCCGACATAAGTTGTGCAGGTCCAGCAGTAAAAGCTGCTGCGACGAGGATCATGAGTACAATTGAAACAACATTGATAACTGATTGTACGCTTTTCCCTAAGTATTTACCTACGATATATGGATATTGTGCCCCACCATGTCTTAGTGAAAGCATACCTGAGAAATAGTCATGTACGGCTCCACCAAAAATTGAACCAATAACAATCCATAAAAATGCAACTGGGCCATATAAAGCTCCAAGTAATGCCCCAAAAATTGGACCAAGCCCAGCGATATTCAATAGCTGAATTAAACTAGCCTTCCACCAACTTAACGGTGTGTAGTCAAAACCATCTTGCTTCGAATATGCTGGTGTTTCCTGCTGGTCGTTGATCCCAAAAATTCGTTCGACCACCTTCCCGTAAACAAAATAACCTACTACTAATAATAAGATGGATAAAACAAAAGTAACCATCGCTGAGCCTCCTTTCAAAATTTAACATAAAGAGAATTCTAAACTGATAAATCTTAAAAATCAAGGATTATGAGGAAAAGTTTTCAAATAATTCAAATAAAGCGCTTTCATCTATCAAGCCTGAATAAACGGAAAAATTAAAGTCTTGCGTAAACAATAAATATACATTAGTATTGATATCAACTTTCAAACACCAAGGGGGCAAAAACATGGAAGAGCGTACAATTAACGTGGATCTATGTTCTACTAAAAAAGAAAAACCCAAATCAGATCAGTTACAATTTGGGAGAGTGTTCACAGATCATATGTTTATCATGGATTACACAGATTCAATAGGATGGCATGATGCACGCATTGTGCCATACCAGCCACTAACAATTGATCCCTCTGCCATGGTATTTCATTACGGTCAATCTGTATTTGAAGGATTAAAAGCTTATCTTTCACCTAATGGGGAAGCTCAGTTGTTTCGACCTAAGAAAAACCTGCAACGGTTGAATCGGTCCAACGATCGACTTTGTATTCCTCCTATTGACGAGGAATTCGGACTAAAGGCAATTAAAAAATTAGTAGCCGTGGAAGAAGAATGGATTCCCAAAGCTGAAGGCACTTCTCTTTATATTCGTCCATTTATTATTTCAACTGAACCATATATTGGGGTTGCCCCATCGCGCAGTTACAAATTCATTGTTATCTTATCGCCAGTAGGTGCCTACTACAAAGAAGGTATCAATCCTGTTAAAATTGCTGTTGAAAACAAATATGTCCGTGCAGTATCTGGCGGAACAGGTGAAGCCAAGACAGGTGGAAACTATGCAGCCAGTCTTAAAGCTCAGGAAATGGTTGCAAATAGCGGCTATGCTCAAGTTATGTGGTTAGATGGAGTCGAAAGGAAATATATTGAAGAAGTTGGCAGTATGAATGTATTTTTCAAAATTAATGGTGAAGTAGTTACCCCTGTTTTAAACGGAAGTATTCTCGAGGGAGTTACAAGAAACTCGGTTATACAATTATTAAAACATTGGAACATTCCGGTTGTAGAGCGAAGGATTTCTATGGAGGAGCTAGCTCAGGCAAATAAGGATGGGTTGCTCGAGGAAGCGTTTGGCACTGGTACTGCTGCAGTAGTTTCTCCAATTGGCCAGTTAACCTGGAATGATGAACATCTGTTTGTTAATAACGGGAAAACAGGAGATGTAGCCAAACGATTATATGACACAATGACTGGAATTCAATACGGAAAACAAGAAGATCCATTTGGTTGGATCGAGAAAGTAAAAAATGTGTGTAAAACAACATGAATATAATATAGTCCAGTACGACTAATTTGTCGTACTGGACTATATTATTTATTTAAAAATGTTAGTAGTTTATACCTTCTTATTTATATGGAGTTGCTCGACGTATCTCAAGTATGAATAAACCCCTTCAGCATCAAAAGATTTGTAGTTAAATAAGACTGCAACAGACTCACTAACCTCCAGAAACAATTCGCACATCGTGAATAATGCAGTCCATATGTTGGAATAGTCTCCGTCTGGATAGGTGCGAACAAATTTTTCCCATTCTTCTACGCTAAGGTATTGTTCTAAGAGTTTTCCAGATTTCCCCGAACTAACGTTAAAGTTAGTTTGAGTACCTATATGCCACTCTAGCATTCTAATTAGCATATTTCTCACTGGGACTTCCATGCAATATTTGGTGTACGAAAGTTCTTCTCTCCACAGTCCCTTTGCTACGTAAGTACTAACCCACCAAAACTCGTTACAACAGTCTGTGAATAACTTACTAGTTGGTTTTGTAATTAGATAATCAGAGTCATTTGCTGGTGGTAAACTCTTAAATAAATTATCTTTATCGATTAAAACTTCACTTAGACTATCTTTTTCCAAAACTTGACCAACCAAGTCTATAGAAACCAACGTTAAATCAATCCTATTTCCATCTTCAAATAGCATTAGATATACGAATTTATCATTACCACTAGCTGGTGGCAAAATCATTTCATCTGGCATTTGCATGATAATTCTTTCACCAAAATAATCTATCCACGCATGATCATTTGTATAAGATTCAAGGTCTGAAACAACATACACTATGTCGAAATCCTGAAACCTATCTTTGGTCGCATTAGGGTTTACCCGTGACCCATTCATCATCACTGCGCGGATCTTCTCATCATTCTCTGCTTTTGTTAAAATTAAATCCATCATTTCTTCTGTAGTTCTCATGTTTATTTACCCCTGTTCACCAGTAAGTTCAGTACCATTTTTGTTAATCCCACTTCTTAATCTTCTTCACAATCCTTTTGTTAATAATAGAAATCAATGTTTCCTTCCCTTCAGAAGTCTTTTGTTTGTGCCATTCATTGTAACTTGCTACTGTTATTAGAATTGATCCTGCAATTAATAAATATACCCACCACGGCATTTCTCCCCAATATGGTCTTGTTTGCAGGAACACATTTAATAATAAGACACCTGAACCGACAAAGAAAAATGACTTCATTTGATAGGCCATCCCTGCTAATATTGACGCAAGCGATAACACACCTACAATCAGTGCATCATAGATTGTGTTGCTTGCCATCCCGTCCTGTACGAGTAATAAAGATATGATGAGTAATATCACCCATTGAACCCGACTCACCATCGTTTTATGCTGCGAGACTGTTATTTTTTTCAGGAGAACTGCAGGAATGATCCAAGGCAACACATACAATTCCATTTCGATTAATTCAGGAATTTGGAAATGACTAATGGCAGCGTAATAAGGCTGCATTAAATAAATACCAGCTACAAAGAGTACCCACTTTATTGCAAGGAAAGGAATTCGTTTACGTTGAATAATAAGATAATTAACTATTAATATTCCAGGTAGAAGTTTTGACCATAGTGTTTCTCCAGTCAAACCATATAAATTGATAAACGCCATTAAGCCAATAATAGAATACCAGTCAATCGTGCCTAGTTTATTTTTTTTACCTTGATAAATAGTAGAATAGAAGACACTGCCTATGACGGTTACTATTCCACCAAAAAAAGCAAGTAGCACTGTTGTGAGCTCATCTGACTGACTATAAGCCAGCAGTGCATAATAAATTAAAATTAATGGAACAACATTAAGTAAATCCCATTTTTCCTTATGGATAATGAAAAGCACCACAAACGCGTAACAGATCGTCAAAACAAATGTATCCAGTTCATACGGATATACATTAGAAAGCGATGTGATACCAACTATCGAAAACGGAACAGCATAATAGGCGATCCTTTTTACCCATAAGCCCTTACTTATATACCAAAGAAAGACAATAATCACACTTGTTATTAAGAAACTGTAATGTATCTGTTCCTCTAGATTCATAATTACCATAGATAAACTTATGGCTATCCATAGTGTAGAAAAACATGCATAAAGAAAGGTTTTTACCTTCCATTCGTTTTCTGCTTGGTGAACACTTATACCGTAGCAAATTACCGCAACAGCAAATGCATAAAACGCATCCTCAACATAGAACAGGATACTTACGGCTAACGCAAAAGGCAAATACAAATGCCCAATCCACCAGAAACTAGTGGCGAGTTTAGTATCACGATTGCCAATAATAGACCCTGATACTAGTAGCAGAACCGCACCAATTGTGAACTGCACATATTGAAATAGATACGGTTGAATTTGCAGCTGAACGTTAACCGCATAAATTAATGTTAAATAAAACAATAATGAAAAGCCACTCACAACATAGGATACTGTAGTCCATTGCGTTTTCTTGTATAATAGAAAAGCCATGCCAACTCCACCAAGTACAATAATCCACCTCAGCGTTGCATCAAAGCCGTCTGAAAAAGTCTGCAGTATACCATAAGCGTAAAAAATCTGCGCCACTAAAAAAGTGTTGGTATAAAAAACATCACGCTTCAGTTGTCTCCATACAAAGCTAACGAGTAAAACAATAATCCCCGCCAAAACCAGGTTTTCAGCATCTGTTGAACTAGTGAATCGATAAAATATAGGGTCAGCAACTATCGCAGCATAATAGGTAGTTACCGCCATCCCTAGTGACACAGCATGAATCCAGGAAGCAATCGAGTTTTTTGCAAAAACAATTCTTTTTTCAAACCGATCAACAACTATTGTTAGCATACTTACCACTAACAGCATCGTTCCTGCCTGCCACCAGGATTGTTCGATATATCCAACCAAAATACAAATAACCATTACAACTGTCGAAACATCTCTGGTCCTGTTCCTTACTTCTTGGAAAAAGGATAACTTAATGATACAGCCAAAGATGATATAAAATAGATAACCGGCTACAAACATGGCTAAATTTAAATGTTGATAGTCATATAACTCTTGAATGAGAAGAACGAATTCATACAAACCCACCATAAAGAAAACTGGACTTAGATAATTGAACACACGCATCTTTACTACTGTAGCCAGGTATGTAAAATTTAACGAGATAAGTATATAAGCTAGTGCTAAGACAAGGGAAGGGTCCCCCATTTTCAGTAAGATTCCTTCAAAAGTAATATAAAGAAACGCACAAAACGACACAACTGCACTCGTATAACGAAAAGCATTATGTAATGGTATATCTTTGGGCAACATCATTGGTACCAGAACAAATATAATTCCAAGTAATGCATAAATAAGTGGACCAACCTCGTTTAAAATCGAAAACTCAATCAACTGATAGGCCCCGTAAACAAGCATAGCGCTGAATACAAAATGGTACTCTTTTTGATTAGTCACAAAAATCATTGCAAAATACAATGCTGCTGTTAAAAGTAAATTACCACTATGAACCAATTCATTATTATAAAATACTATCATTAATAAAGTTGATAGTATTAAATTTGCTTGGATATAAGAAACAAATTCCTTGAGAAACAGTTTAAATTTATTCTTTAACCTAAGATACCGGTAAGCTAGGATTAGCAATGCATTAAACATCATAACTCCAAGGTAAAATCCATCAATTGGCAAATACAATGAAGCAATCAGAAAGCTTACAAAACTACTAATTGTCACGTACGAAAACCATATAAACAATCGTGAACCTAAACGAAACGCTAGTGAAAGATAGACGGGTAAAATGGCTATGCTTCCTGCTGCACCATAGAGGTAACGCCCCTCTCCATCAAAGGAAAAAAAGGAGCCTAATAGTTCAAAATAACCTGCAGATAAAATAATGATTGGCAGGAATAAACTACCTAACACATGAAACGCAAATGCAGTCTTCGATATTTTTAATACCTTTTTTGTAAAATAAGCAAGACTAAAAAACAGCAATGAAACCATAGCAATCAATCCGGTTTTCATCCAGTTTCCAAGCAAATCCCAGGTGCTCGTTGCAAGTACCAACCCACCAATTAACAATAAGATAACGCCAAGGTTCAACGACCAAGTAATATTTCTCTCACGTACCTCTTGTGGTGACCGTGGACTCTTAATTTTCGCTGGTGGCTTCTCCACCTTTGAACTGGAATTTTTCTTCGTATCCTGCTTCACGTTTTGCTCTTTTTTAAGCAGTGTTTCTTGTTCCTCTATATTTATATAAAACTGATTATGTGCATTAACAACATTTATGTAAATATCTTCAGTGATATAGCCCTTTTCCTCTAATTGCTTAAGCTCATCTCTTACGATTCGCCGCCGCACCCTTGACAATGATTCTTCCATTTCCCTCCACCTTTTCATAGCAAGTCTTTTAAGCTTCTATACCTATGTGAGTTTATTTTATCATAAAAGTCTAACTACTATAGCTTATGTTTGATATCTAATGAATTGAATCATTTTTTCTTTTTAGGTGGACCCAACCAATTAGAGAAAAAACAACCTCTGGTATCAAAGGTTGCTTCATCTATACAATTATTCTTCAATTTTATGTTCTTCCACAATACTCTTCTTTCCTAGCTGGGCATATTTTGAACGGCCAAGATAAAGTGGGATTTCTAGTTTATCAAAGTCAGGAAGCCCATTTTCTAGAAACAAATCGTCATCACGGTAGCATTGGGTGATTTCTCCAACAAACCAATCATGATCTCCATATGAATTGATATCAATTGTCTTACATTCATATGCAACATATGCATCTCGAAGGATGGGCGCATCAATGCTAATTCCTGTATCATATAACATTTGTCCATTCGCAAACTTGTCCAGAGTACTCCCAGAATATACACCAGTTTCCTGTATAAATTGCGCTTCTTTACTAGTCAAAAAATTAATCGCAAAACAGCCAGCCTTTTTCACTAGATTATATGTATACCGCTCTCTGCCAATTGCTACTCCATATATCGGTGGGTTGTGCGAAATATAAGAATGCCAGCCTGCTGCCATAATGTTAATTTTCCCCTTATAGGAGACCGTGACCAAAGCGACCATTCCTGGATAGCTGTGCATTACAGTTTTTGAAGTAGGTTTTCTCATATAAAATTATCCCCTTTTTATCTATAGTACACGCCTGAGTATCATTCAATGTTTAGCAGTATTATCTCATAAGCACCCAATATCCAATAATATTTAAATTTTTAAAGGAAACTTCATTTTATCAATGGATAATAAATTCATTTTCGGGAGATTATATTACCAACAAAATAGCTAACTGAAATATGAAAAGTAGAGGTGGACAAAGTGTCGGTAATTGAAGTGAAAAACTTGTCAAAAGTTTTCGGCAAAAATCCTAAACATGCGCTTAAGTTACTTGACCAAGGCACATCTAAAGATGACATTCTTAAACAAACCGGAAATACGGTCGGGGTTAACCGCGCAACATTTTCAGTTGAAGCTGGAGAAATATTTGTCATTATGGGGTTGTCAGGAAGTGGTAAATCTACATTAGTACGCTTATTAAATCGCTTAATAGAACCAACTGAAGGTAGTGTTTTAATTGATGGAGAAGATCTTTCTACCATGAATAAACAAGAACTCCGGAATGTTCGAAGGGAAAAAATGAGTATGGTTTTCCAACGCTTTGCCTTATTCCCACATCGGACGATTCTGGAAAACGCGGAATATGGATTGGAAATTCAAAAGATACCAAAAGAAGAACGAGCCAAAAAAGCTCAAGAATCTTTAGAGTTGGTTGGACTCGGTGGTTATTTCCACCAAACACCAGATCAATTGTCAGGAGGCATGCAGCAGCGTGTTGGTTTAGCACGTGCACTGGCAAATGATCCAGAAGTCTTACTGATGGATGAAGCTTTTTCTGCACTTGACCCTTTAATACGTAAAGAGATGCAGGATGAATTGGTTGATCTTCAGGCTAGTATGCAGAAGACGATTATCTTTATCACGCATGATTTAGATGAAGCGCTTCGATTAGGAGATCGAATAGCATTAATGAAAGATGGATTGATTGTCCAAATTGGTACACCGGAAGAAATCCTGGTGAATCCGGCTAATGATTATGTTGAACGGTTTGTTGAGGACGTTGACCGTTCCAAGGTATTAACTGCTCAACAAATTATGAAGCGACCTGAAACTATTAATATAGAGAAACACGGACCACGGGTTGCCCTGGAGAGAATGCGTGAAGAAGGTTTATCCAGCATTTTTGTTGTGGATGGCCAGCGTAACCTTCAAGGTTATGTAACAGCAGACGAAGCTTCACACGCTAAAAAAAATGATGTCCGTAATATTGATGAAATTTTACGGACAGACATACCAAAAGTAGAGAAAGATACCCCATTAAATGACATCTTCACTGTGATTCACAACTCCCCTGTTCCCGTAGCAGTTGTGGACGGGGAAAAATTAGTTGGAATTATTGTACGTGGTGCTCTTATTGCCGCACTTACTGGCGATGGCGAGGTGAATTTAAACCATGAATGATAAACTATTGGATTTTG